>CBDUDU010000125.1:0-2132 GCA_965366045.1 uncultured Oceanospirillaceae bacterium | reverse complement strand
CATGACCACTATTGTATCTGTACGCCGCGGCAACCAAGTTGTTTTGGGCGGTGACGGCCAAGTATCCCTCGGCAACACGGTAATGAAAGGCAACGCCCGTAAGGTGCGCCGCCTTTACCACGACAAAGTTATCGCCGGATTTGCCGGTGGCACGGCCGACGCGTTCACTTTATTCGAACGTTTTGAAAGCCAGCTAGAAAAGCACCATGGTCAACTCGTTCGCTCCGCCGTTGAGCTTGCCAAAGAGTGGCGCAGTGACCGTGCCCTACGCAAATTAGAAGCCATGTTAGTGGTCGCCAACGAAGAAGCTTCCCTCATCATAAGCGGCACCGGTGATGTAATTGAACCAGAACACGGCCTTATTGCCATTGGTTCGGGTGGCAACTATGCACAGGCCTCCGCTTCTGCCTTGTTGGACAACACCGAGTTGTCGGCTCAAGAAATTGTGGAAAAAAGCCTCGATATAGCCGCCAACATTTGTGTCTTCACCAACCACCAAACCACCATCGAAACTATTGAGCTTGATTCTCAAAGTAACTCATAAGGCTGAATTATGTCTCATTTGACTCCCGCTGAAATTGTCAGCCAACTCGACAACCACATTATTGGCCAGCATGATGCAAAACGCGCGGTGGCCATTGCCCTACGTAACCGCTGGCGTCGCATGCAGCTCGAGCCCAACATGCGTGCCGAGATTGCACCTAAAAACATCATGATGATCGGACCTACCGGTGTAGGCAAAACCGAAATTGCTCGCCGTTTGGCCAAACTCTCTCACGCGCCCTTCATAAAAATTGAAGCTACTAAATTCACTGAAGTCGGCTACGTAGGCCGCGATGTGGAATCCATCATTCGCGACCTCATGGAAACCGCCATGAAAATGCTGCGCGAAGATGCCATGACAGAGGTTGCTAACACGGCCGCCGACCGAGCCGAAGAGCGCATCTTGGATGTATTACTGCCACCCGCTCGAGGTGTCGACGACCAAGCTGATAACAAAGAATCGGGCACCCGACAGGTGTTCCGTAAAAAGCTGCGTGAAGGCCAGTTAAACGACAAAGAGATCGAAATTGAAGTGTCTGCCACGCCCATGGGTGTGGAGATCATGGCACCTCCTGGCATGGAAGACATGACTAATCAGCTACAGGGCTTGTTTGCCAATATGGGCAAAGACAAAAAACAAACCCGTAAGCTAAAGATATCCGACGCTTTAAAACAATTACAAGATGAAGAAGCCGCTGGACTGGTCAAAGAAGACGATCTCAAGCAGCAAGCCTTAGACGCAGTAGAACAAAACGGTATTGTGTTCTTGGACGAAATTGACAAAATCGCCAAGAAACAAGAAGGCAGTAGCGGTGATGTGTCTAGAGAAGGTGTGCAACGTGACTTATTACCTCTTATTGAAGGCTGTACCGTAACCACCAAATACGGCATGGTGAAAACCGACCACATTTTGTTTATCACGTCCGGTGCCTTCCATGTAGCTAAACCATCCGACTTGATTCCAGAGTTACAAGGCCGCTTACCTATTCGAGTGGAGCTTAAAGCCCTACGACCAGAAGACTTTGCGCGCATTCTTACCGAACCCAACTACTCACTCACACAGCAGTATCAAGCATTAATGGGCGTAGAAGGGGTGGAGTTAGAATTTAGCCCAGACGGCGTAACGCGCTTAGCCGAGCTGGCCTACGAAGTGAACGAGAGCACCGAAAACATTGGCGCACGCCGCTTGCACACCTTATTAGAGCGGTTGCTTGAGGACCTGTCGTTCACTGCCAACCTTGCTGACGGCGCCAAGGTCGTTATCAACCAGGCCTATGTAGACAACAACCTTAAGGACTTAGCTAAGGACCAAGACCTGAGCCGCTACATTCTATAGATTGCTTCGCTGCGCTCATGGGAGCAATCTACCCCAAATAACGTGCTAGCTGCTTATTGATTTCAGCCTCAATCTGACCCTTCATCGGGGTCAGCATCATGCCCAAGGTTAGATCCACCTCCACCAGACCGTCAGACAAGTTCATAGAACCATTGACGCCCGTGCGTTCGAGCAATAAGGTGTTATCTTGCCAACGGCTTTCTACACCCAGTTTTGCCTGTAATTTGCCGGCAAAGGTTTGCGCCGCCTCTCT
>CBDUDU010000124.1:0-2366 GCA_965366045.1 uncultured Oceanospirillaceae bacterium | reverse complement strand
ATTAACTCCGGCAGCTACAACGTTGCCGGCGTTAACAAAGTGGCCGATACCTTAGCTCAATGGAGTAAAAAGCTAGACTGCGAGCTAGAGTTTATCGACATGCCTCCGCAAGACGTGGTGGATGACCTAGGCCAGCTGAACCAAAAGCCCCTAGGCCGAGCTTTGCGTTTATTTAAACGCCCGCAAGCACCTGCACAAGTGTTTTTGTGCGCCCACATGGACACGGTTTTCCCTATCGATCACCCGTTCCAAAAAATTACTTATCTAGAAGATGACATCATTAATGGTCCCGGAGTAGCTGATCTTAAAGGTGGTATCGTGGTGATGTTTAAGGCCCTTGAAGCCTTTGAGCGTAGCCCCTTGCAAGACCAACTAGGCTGGGAAATTTTATTTAATCCAGACGAAGAAATTGGCTCGCCAAGTTCGTCGAAGTTATTCCCAGAAATCGCCAAACGCCATCACCTTGGCTTAATTTACGAACCCTCGTTTGCCGACGGTAACTTAGCTGGTGCCCGCAAAGGCAGTGGCAACTTTGCTGTAGTTACCCGAGGTAAAGCCGCCCATGCGGGTCGCGAGCATCATCTAGGTCGCAACGCTATTCGTGCAATGGCCGATTTCACCCGCGCGCTAGATGATCTCAATGGCCAGCAACAAGGCGTTACTATTAACCCAGGTTTTGTACAGGGCGGCGGGGCGGTGAATATTGTGCCAGACACCTGCACCATGCGTTTTAATATCCGTATTGAAAACAGCAATCAGCAGGCTTGGTGTGAGGCACAAATTAACACCATTTTGGCCGATATCAATAGCCGAGATGGCCTTACTATTGAGCTACACGGCGGTTTTGGTCGACAGCCAAAACAACTCAGCCCTGCCAATCAGCAACTCTGCGAATTGGTGCAATCTTGTGGCAAAAGCTTGGGGTTGAGTTTAGAGTTTTTGCCGACCGGTGGTTGTTGTGATGGCAATAACCTAGCCGCCGCAGGCTTGCCTAATATTGATACCTTGGGTGTACAGGGTGGCAAAATCCACAGTGCAGATGAGTATATGCACCTTTCTAGTCTCACCACTCGCTCACAACTCAGTGCACTAATTTTATTGCGCTTGGCCCAAGCCGATGACTTAGCCTGGTTGCAGCGTGATGGTATGCATAGAACTTCCATGGAGCAACCCAAATGTTAATCGTACGGCCTATAAAAAGTGACGACAGTGAAGCTTTTGTTGATTTTGCAGCAGCCACCGGCGTGGGTCATACCAACCTGCCTAACCACCCACAGCGTCTGGCGCAAAAGATTAGCCACAGTGAGTTGTCGTTTGCCGCAAACCTGGACCAAGGTGGCGAAGAAGGCTACACCTTTGTTATGGAAGACACCCAAACTTCACGTTTGGTGGGCACTTGCACAGTAGACGCCGCGGTCGGATTAAGCGAGCCTTTCTATAGCTACCGTGTTGATCAAGTGGTACACGCATCTACCGATTTAAACATCAATAACCGTATTCCAGCTCTACATATGGGGCACGATTACACCGGGGCTTCGCGCCTCAGTTCATTTTATTTAGAACCCGACTACCGCTGCAATTACTACGACCAACTCTTGTCTAAGTCTCGCTTATTGTTTATGGCCTGCTTTCCAGAGCGTTTCGCTGCCACCACCATTGCCGAGATCAAAGGCGTTATTGACGAACAGGGTGTTTCCCCATTTTGGGAGTCTGTTGGTCGCCATTTTTTTAGCATGGATTTTGCCGAAGCAGACCTGCTCACAGCCTCTAGCAACAAGCGTTTTATAGCTAACTTGATGCCGCGCTACCCACTCTACGTGCCCTTGCTCAGTGACACGGCCCAAACCGTGATTGGCCAACATCATGACGACGTCGAGGACATCGTCAATATTCTTGAACATGAAGGCCTACATTTTGAAGGTCACGTAGACATTTTTGATGCTGGTCCTATCTTAGAAGTACGCACCCGTCACATCCGCGCTATTCGCCACGCAGAACAGATAAAAGTACAAGCCGGTGACCCAGTTGAACAAGGCAAACGGGTGCTGGTGAGTAATAATAGCTGCCACGACTTTCGTTGTATTATCGCTCGTAAACAAGGCGCTGCTTTGATTTTAAGTGAGTCTCAGCTAAAAGGTTTGCAGGTGGCCAATGGCAACACAGTAACCTATTGCCCGCTGTGATTTAGCGATCGATTAAAGTCTCTAGTAATAAATCCAGAAGCGTTTACACAAAAGTGTTGTTGGCGTAACACAGGTACTATTTGCAGCATCAAATATTATCTGTAATTACCTTCTGGAGGCTCCCATGATGATCATTCGTCCCCTCGCGGCGACCGATGCCGACGCCCTGCTTGATTTGGCTCA
>CBDUDU010000123.1:0-2479 GCA_965366045.1 uncultured Oceanospirillaceae bacterium | reverse complement strand
ACGTTAATCACCGTGTCCATACCACGCTCGAATTTGTTTAAGTGATAGGCAATGTCGGAGGCAAAGTAGGTGGTTTGGCCGTTGTCACGTTTGACTACCCGGTCTTTGTCATCACCAAAGTCGGTGGAGCGGAACCACAATGCGCCACCGTCTTCATACACGTTGCCTTGTTCTTGTAGCTTGGCTATAGCGCGCTCGACTTGGTCACCTTGGTCTAGGCTGCGCTCGGAGAACCAGTTTTCAAAGTCGACGCCAAAGCCGTGTAGGTCATGCTTGATGTCGTCACGAATTGAGTCGAGGCCGGCATCAAATACCAAACGATAGTCATCTGCACCGAGTAGGTTTTGGGCTCGCTCGATGAGGTTGTCAATATGCTTTTCTTTGTCACCTTCTGGGGCATCGGCATGCAGGTCTGCCATCACTGCTGCAGCGCTATGTTTTAAACGCTCACCTGCTTGGTTGTGTAGCTGCTTGGCAATGTCATTAACGTAATCACCTTGATAGCCGTTGCTGGGAAATACAATGGCTTCGCCCGCTTGCTGGAGGTAACGCAGCCATACACTGGCCGCCAAAATATTCATCTGACGACCGGCGTCATTAACGTAGTATTCACGTTGTACGTCATAACCCGCAGCGGATAACAAATTAGATACGCTGGCGCCGTATGCTGCACCACGCCCGTGGCCTACGTGGAGCGGGCCTGTAGGGTTAGCAGAGACAAATTCAACTTGAATCTTGTGACCTTGGCCAGCATTATTACGGCCATAAGCATCGGCTGCGGCGAGTACTTTGCCTACCACGGCTTGGGTGGCGTCTTGGCTAATAAAGAAGTTAATAAAACCTGGGCCTGCAATTTCGGTTTTAACCACCGACGGTGATGGTGGTAAGTGACTACAAATTAACTCGGCAATATCGCGCGGTTTACGGCGTGCGGCCTTGGCTAAGGTTAAGGCTACATTGCTGGCTAGGTCGCCATGGGTTTTGTCGCGGGTGTTGTCGATGTTGATGTTGGCGACAAGGTTAGCGTCAAAATCGCCGCTGGTTTTAAGGGCGTTGATGGCTTGTTGAATTAGGTCGGCAATGTGTTGCTTCATGGCAGTGTACGGGCTTCTAAAAAGGTTAAATAAGGCCACAAGATGGGCTTTGGGTGTTGTGCGTGGGTAAGGGGTGATTATCCCAGTTCTTGCGGGTCTATGTCTAGACTCCAGCGGATTTTACGTGCGCCAGGATGCTGATCCAGTCGTGTACATAATTGCTGTAATAGTTGTTGTAACTTTTTGCGGTTGGGGTGTTGTAATTGTATTTGGGCGCGGTAAAAATGAGCTCGGCGTGCCATAAATGCCGGCATAGGCCCAAACATAAGTAGAGATCGTGTTAGGTCGGCTAGTAAGGGATCTTGCACCTGCTGAGCCAGCCAATGCAACAAGGTGAAGGCGTGGTTAGCATCTTTGGCTTGGGCGTGAAATAACGCCATGTGACCTAGGGGTGGCAAGTCACTTTGTTGGCGGCTGGCCAGCTCTTGTTGGGCAAAGGCGTTGTAACCCTTTGTTACCAGCAGATCAATGGTGGGGTGGTCGGCCTGATAGGTTTGAATAACGGCGGTGCCAGGGATATTCTCACGTCCCGCTCTACCAGCGGTTTGTACCAGCAACTGTGCTAGTTTTTCTGGGCCACGAAAGTCGCTACTAAAGAGGCTGGCGTCGGCATCCAAAATGGCAGCCAGAGTAACCTTAGGGAAATGGTGACCTTTGGCTAGCATTTGTGTGCCCAATAGCAGGCAGGGGCCACCGGAATGAACCTGCGCTAGCATGGTTTCTAAGCTGCCTTTATTGCGCGTGGTGTCACGGTCGATACGGTAGACCGGTGTATTGGGGAACAGGTTTTGTAGCTGCTCTTCTGTGCGTTCCGTGCCTTGACCCAGAGGTTTGAGCTGGTGGCTATTGCATTGAGGGCAATGTAAATAAATGGGTTGTTGGTGTTCGCAGTGGTGGCAATGTAAACGCGGCGGCCTTCGATGTAGTGTCATGTTGGCGTCGCAGGCGGGGCATTGTGCCGTTTGCCCGCAAGACTGGCACTGTAGGCTTGGTGCAAAACCACGGCGGTTGAGCATCAACAATACTTGGTGCCCCAGCTCCAGCTGAATTGCAACCATGTCTTGTAACTGTAGCGAAATACCCGCTTGCTGTGGTTGGTTACGTAGATCAATCACTTCATAACGCTGATTGCTAGCGCCGCCTGCGCGTTGCGTTAATAACCATTGTTGGAACCGCCCCCGAGCTACATTGGCCAGGCTTTCCAAAGACGGCGTTGCAGAGCCCAGCACGATAGGAATGTGGGCATCTGCTGCGCGTTTAATGGCTAAGTCGCGACCATGGTAACGAAAGCCTTCTTGCTGCTTATAGGCTTGGTCGTGTTCTTCATCAATGATGATTAAGCCCAACTTTGGGATCGGCGTAAACAGCGCTGATCGGGTGCCAAT
>CBDUDU010000122.1:0-2965 GCA_965366045.1 uncultured Oceanospirillaceae bacterium | reverse complement strand
CGTACCGAACAATTGCTTAAACAACTTGGCCTGTGGCACAAGCGCAACGAAGCCTCGCGGACCTTGTCTGGTGGCATGAAACGTCGCTTGATGATTGCCCGTGCCTTAGTGCATAAACCTAAATTGCTTATACTAGACGAACCTACAGCCGGTGTGGATATTGAGCTGAGACGGTCTATGTGGGAGTTTCTCACGCGTATCAATGAACAAGGCACCACTATCATCCTTACTACCCACTACTTGGAAGAGGCAGAAAACTTATGCCGCAATATCGCCATCATTGACCAAGGCGACATCATTAAACACAGTTCCATGCGTGACTTACTAAAAACCCTGACCACAGAAGTGTTTGTGTTGGATCTGCAGTCGCCTTTAGGCCAAGTTCCAGAGATTCCGGGTTACCGGCTGCAGCTAGTGAATGACACCCATTTAGAGGTGAGCATCACTCAAGGCCAAGACATCAATGGTGTGTTTGAAAAACTCTCGGACGCGGGCATTCAAGTCACCAGCATGCGCAACAAAACTAATCGTTTAGAAGAGTTATTTGTTAATTTGGTTACCAGTAACAAGACTGATCTACAAGGAGTAAGTGCCTAATGTCTAGTTATGAAATTTACATTGCTTACATGACCATTGTGCGTAAAGAAATCCAACGCTTTATGCGTATTTGGGTACAAACACTGCTTCCGCCATCCATTACTATGGTGCTCTATTTTATTATTTTCGGTAACTTGATTGGTAGCCGTATTGGCCAGATGGGTGGCTTTGATTACATGCAGTTTATTGTGCCTGGCTTAATTATGATGTCGGTAATTACCAACTCCTATGGCAATGTGGTTTCCTCTTTCTACAGCACTAAATACCAAGGTAGTTTGGAAGAAATGCTAGTGTCACCCACGCCTAATTGGGTGATTTTGGCAGGTTACGTTACCGGTGGTGTAGCCAGGGGTTTAGCCGTAGGCGCGATCGTTACCACCTTGTCCATGTTTTTTACCCAGTTAGAAATATATAACTTTGGGATCATTGTATTAGTGGTGCTGATGACGTCTATACTGTTCAGCTTGGGTGGTTTTATTAACGCCGTATTTGCCAATAGTTTTGACGACATTTCCATCATCCCAACGTTTGTATTGACGCCCTTAACTTATTTGGGCGGTGTATTTTATTCCATTGATTTATTGCCAGATTTTTGGGCTAGTGCGTCACAACTCAACCCCATTCTATATATGGTCAATGCCTTTCGGTACGGTATTTTGGGTGTATCTGACATTGCGGTAGGGTATGCTTTATTAGTGATTAGTGCCTTTATCATTGGCCTGTTTAGCTACTGCATGTACCTATTAAATACCGGCAAAGGCATTCGTAAGTAGGCCGCTAAGGCGCACTACAAAGAATAAGGATTGAGAAAATACATGCAACAAAATGATTTTATTGAAGCTTCACCGTTAGGTGATAAAAGCGCTTATATCACCGAATATACACCGGATTTATTGTTTCCTATTCCGCGGAATATGCCCTGGAAGCCAGAGTTTAAAAAGCGTCCCTTCTATGGCATAGATGTGTGGAATGCTTTTGAAATCTCTTGGTTAAATTACAAAGGATTGCCCAAAATGGCGTTGGCAGAGTTTCGTATTCCTGCCGATAGCCCCAATATTATTGAAAGCAAATCGTTCAAGTTGTACCTCAACTCCTTTAACCAAACCAAGATTGATAACGCCTCGCAGGTACAGCAGCGCATGGTGGGCGACTTATCGGCCGCAGCCGGTGCGCCAGTGCAAGTAACGCTGTTTAGTTTGCGCGACATGGCCATGCCAGCCTTGCCAGCCCCGGGCGATAACATTGACCAACAAGATATTGAGATTACCACCTACACACCGGACGCTAGTTTGTTGTCGTCGGACGTTAGTGTCTACCGCACAGAAATATTGCACAGCAACTTATTAAAAAGTAACTGCCCAGTGACCGGTCAACCAGACTGGGCCACCTTGGTTGTGGAATACGAAGGGCCGACCATAGATCGAGCGGGTTTGTTAGCCTACATCGTTTCTTATCGTGAACACGGTGACTTTCACGAGCAGTGTGTGGAGCAAATATTTCTCGACATTAAAGCTCAGTGTAAACCGGGCCAGCTCACTGTGTACGCTCGTTATGTGAGAAGGGGAGGCCTGGACATTAATCCATACCGCTCAACGCGGCCCCTCGCACCGAGCAACCATCGCACACAACGCCAGTAACCATTGCTACAACTTACAGGTACACACATGGATTTAATACACGGCTTACTTAATCGGGTGTCTATTCAGCGGCTAGAGGCACCTGGCCCAACACCAGAGCAGATCGAAGTGATGCTGCAAGCGGCTTTACGGGCACCAGACCACGCCAACCTCAAGCCTTGGCGCAGCATTATGGTGGCAGGCGAGGGCCTCACGCGGCTAGGCGAGGTAATGCAACAAGCCCAGTTAGAGCGTAATCCAGACAGCGATCAGCTAGTGTTAGACCGATGCCGAAAAATGCCCAGCAGAGCTCCAAACTTGCTGGTATTAGTGGCCAGCCCAACAGACCACCCCAAGGTGCCGTTGGCCGAACAAATCCAAGCCACGGCCGCGGCAGGCTATGCCATGGTTTTGGCGGCCTTTGCTCAAGGTATAGGAGCGGTTTGGCGCACAGGCTGGGTGGTAGAACACCCTCTAATACGGCAAGCCTTGAAGGTAGAAGCACAAGAACAAATCATTGGCATGATCTATTTAGGCACACCCAGCGTGGCGCCCAAACCAGTGCCAAAAATCGACAGTGCAGATTTCATCACAGATTGGCATTAATGCATTGAATTTTATTGCTTTTGTGGACCCAAAAGCATAGAATCTGCGCCTGCAAATGGTGAGGTGTCCGAGTGGCCGAAGGAGCACGCCTGGAAAGTGTGTGTACCGCAAGGTACCGAGGGTTCGAATCCCTCCCTCACCGCCAT
>CBDUDU010000121.1:0-3172 GCA_965366045.1 uncultured Oceanospirillaceae bacterium | reverse complement strand
ATTGAGTTTTATACTGGGTATTCTTGCGACTTTAGTCACAACTGGGTAAATTGTCTGATCAGAATCAAAGGCAGCCCTACCATGGCTGCATAAATGTGTCGTCACAAGCGACTAATAACTACCGGAGCTGCTACCGTGCCATCATCCGATTTAATGCTCGAAGGCCTAACCTTAATGGTTTTTGGCATGGGCTTTGTATTTACTTTTCTTACACTTTTGGTTTTTGCCACCAAAACCATGTCTGCGACGGTGCTGCGCTTTGCACCCGCGCCAGTGAATGTTGCCCCTGTGCCAATGGCCAGCGTTTCGCCATCTCAACAGGTGGCCAATGATGCGCAACTTATGGCCGTGCTCAGTGCAGCGGTGCACCGCTATCGCGAAGACAAAGCATAAGAATTAACCAGTTTCTCATTTTTTAATTATTAGAACAGGCGTAAACCCATGACCGCTGTTAAACAACCCTTAGGTATTACTGATGTCGTCCTTCGAGACGGCCACCAATCGTTATTTGCCACGCGTATGCGTTTGGCCGATATGCTCCCTATTGCCGCTAAACTAGATGATATTGGTTATTGGTCGGTAGAAACATGGGGGGGTGCTACCTTTGATTCATGTATTCGCTACCTAGGTGAAGACCCATGGGAGCGCATTCGCACCCTTAAAGCAGCGATGCCAAAAACGCCACAGCAGATGTTGTTCCGCGCGCAAAATATTTTAGGTTATCGCCATTACGCCGATGACGTGGTGCGTAAGTTTGTAGAACGCGCAGCGGTTAACGGCGTTGATGTGTTTCGTGTGTTTGATGCCATGAACGATGCCCGTAACCTATCCACTGCCATTGATGCGGTTAAGGCCACGGGTAAACATGCTCAAGGTACTATTTCTTATACCTTAAGCCCAGTACATAACATTGACTACTGGATCGACCTGGCCAAGAAAATTGAAGACCAGGGCGCCGATTCAATTTGTATTAAAGACATGGCGGGTTTGTTAAACCCATACACCGCCTTTGAACTGGTGAGCCGTCTTAAAGCTGAAACCAATATGCCAGTGCACATGCAGTGTCACGCAACCACGGGTTTGTCTACCGCGGCTATTTTGAAAGCTGCAGAAGCGGGTATCGACAATGTAGATACCTCTATTTCTTCTATGTCGATGACCTATGGTCATTCACCGACTGAGTCGGTTGTGTCTATCTTTGAAGGCAGTGACCGCGACACCGGTCTAGACATTACTGCACTCGAAGAAGTGGCGGCTTATTTTCGTGAAGTGCGTAAAAAATATGCCCAGTGGGAAGGCTCACTAAAAGGCGTTGATTCACGCATTTTAGTGGCGCAAGTGCCTGGTGGCATGTTGACCAATATGGAAAGCCAGCTTAAAGAGCAGGGCGCCGCTGATAAGCTAGATGAGGTATTGTTAGAAATTCCACGGGTGAGAGAAGACCTGGGCTACATTCCATTAGTGACACCGACCTCGCAAATTGTAGGTACGCAAGCGGTATTGAATGTGTTGACCGGTGAACGTTATAAAACCATCACCAAAGAAACCGCAGGTGTACTAAAAGGCGAATACGGTGCAGCACTTGCTCCGTTTAACACTGAGCTACAAACCCGTGTGCTTGATGGCGCTGAGCCAGTGACTTGTCGGCCTGCCGATTTGTTGGAAGATGAGTTAGAGAAGCTCACTGCCGAGTTACGTGGTTTAGCTCAAGAAAAGAATATTCAACTGGCCACCGGTGAGCGTGAAGTTGATGACGTATTAACCTACGCTTTGTTCCCTCAGGTTGGACTTAAATTTCTCGAAAACCGCAACAACCCAGATGCCTTCGAGCCTGTGCCGACCTTAGCCTCTGCACAAGCGGCCACTGCACCCGCCGCTGCAGCTGGTTCGTCTAAGGTCTACACCATTGGTGTTAACGGCCAAAGCTACGTTGTCGAAGTGGAAGAGGGCGGTGATATTTCTGCCGTGGGTATGGCTCAAGTGGCCATGAGCGCGACTCCAGCAGTTGCCGCTGCAGCTCCTTTGACGGGTGGTGAACCCGTGACTGCACCATTGGCTGGTAATATTTGGAAGGTACACGCTGTGCCTGGTCAAGCGGTACAGGAAGGTGATGTATTGTTGATTCTTGAAGCCATGAAAATGGAAACAGAAATTCGTGCTCACAGTGCTGGCACCATCGGCTCGGTTACAGTTAAAGAAGGCGACTCAGTATCCGTTGGTGATACTTTGTTGACCTTGGCATAGGGCGGGCTAGCATGGACAAGTTACTCAATATTTGGCACAGCTCTGGTCTGTACCAAATGCAGCCAGGCCAAGCGGTGATGATGGCCGTAGGCATGTTGCTGTTGTACCTAGCGATTAAGCGAAACTTTGAACCACTGTTGCTGATCCCTATCGGTTTTGGCGGTATTTTGGCCAATATCCCTGGTGCGGGTTTAGCGGAAGCCGGCGGCATCCTCTACATGTTTTACAGTGTAGGCATTGAAACCGGCGCTTTCCCACTCATTATTTTTATGGGTGTAGGCGCCATGACCGACTTTGGCCCCTTGTTGGCAAACCCAAAGACTTTGTTCTTAGGTGCCGCAGCTCAGTTTGGTATCTTTGTTACTTTACTCGGTGCAGTGGGACTTTCGGCCTTAGGTATTATGGACTTTAGTTTAGCTGATGCGGCGGCCATTGGTATTATTGGTGGCGCTGACGGCCCCACGTCTATCTATGTGGCCAGTAAACTGGCGCCCGACCTGTTAGGTGCTATTGCGGTAGCCTCGTATTCTTACATGGCGTTAGTGCCGATGATTCAACCGCCCATCATGCGTGCCCTGACTACCGAAAAAGAGCGCCAAATTAAAATGGTGCAACTACGGCCGGTAGGTAAAGTAGAGAAGGTGGTTTTCCCGCTGTTGTTACTCTTGTTGGTAGCCATTATGTTGCCCGACGCAGCACCGCTGTTGGGTATGTTTTGTTTTGGTAACTTGATGCGTGAATCGGGTGTGGTTGATCGTTTGTCTGACACCACGCAAAACGCCCTCATTAACGTGGTGACGATCTTCTTAGGTTTAGCCGTCGGTTCTAAACTATCTGCCGACAAGTTTTTGGATTTCACCACCTTAGGTATTTTGTGCTTAGGTATGGTGGCCTTTGCTATTGGTACCGCTTCTGGTGTGATTATGGC
>CBDUDU010000120.1:0-3297 GCA_965366045.1 uncultured Oceanospirillaceae bacterium | reverse complement strand
GCCACTTTTGACCTAGATGTAGCCAATGCCGATGTACCCGTATTGTTAGACTTTTGGGCGCCTTGGTGTGGCCCATGTAAGATGATTGCACCGCTTCTTGAAGACGTTGCAGCAGAGTTTGACGGCAGTGTTAAAGTGTGCAAAATCAACGTTGACGAAAATAGTGAAATTGCGGCCCGTTACGGCGTACGCGGCATCCCCACCTTAATGTTATTTAACAAGGGGGAAGTTGCCGGTACTAAAGTGGGCGCTTTAGCTAAATCTGATTTATTAGCCTTCATCTCCGACAACACCTAATCACTTAGGTTATTGCTAGGCATAAAAAAACCGAGCTGGGCTCGGTTTTTTTAGCGCTAAAATTTGTTATTTGCTACTTGTGTTTATTCATTAACAAATCCAGCTTGCTCGCCATACGCTGGCCGTCGTTAAGCCCATCAAACGGGCTCGGCGCTTTTTCAACTTTAGCCTGCTGTTTAGCCGCTTTGGGGGGCTGCTGCTTAGGTTTGTTATGAGCACGGGCAGGACGTTTCTTAGTGTCTGCGCGTGGCTTACTTGGTTTGCGCGGTGCAGGCAACTTAGTCAACGCATGGGCCGCTTCATCTGCAGTTACAGCGCCATCGGCTTCTCCCAATAAGTTAATTCGCGGAGCACCATCAGTTTGCGATTTCAAATACCCAAACGCGCGTACGTAGCTAGCAAGGCCTCGCTTAATCTTAGTTTGACTGAGCTTACCATCGGCAACCAATTCTTCTTGAATGCCAATTTTAAGCGGCCGTGGTTTAGCAAAGGCAAAGGTTTGAGGATAAGTTTCACACAGAAGCTCTACCGCAGCTCGATTAGCTGCTCGACTCTTAGCCTTTTTCCGATCCGCCGCACTCACCTTACTGGCAGTACTGGTTTCAGCTGGCGCCGCAGCATCTGTTGGCGTTGCCTCAGGCTCTACCTGTGGGTTTGAGAGGGTCACTTCTTCACTGGTGCTAGTCATAATATCGTCAGTCGGTATTTGTTTTAGGGCCTGCTGTTGCTTTAACTCATGATGCTCTTGCCGTAGAGCCTTCACTTGCTGTTGCGCAGCAGTCAATTGCCTTTGTTGATGATCAATACACTTCGAAAGCTGGTCAACTAGTTCTGGAGCCACAGGCTTGGTTGGCATGAATGTGGTCATAGTCTGTCCTTCAAGATTCTTGGCGCCTTACAATTGTGTGTTTACAATTGCGTCGAGCATTGTACCTATTGATTGCGTGCAGGGCCATATTTTTCAAGCTTTTACATTAAACTTGAGGCCTGACTTGCAGAAACACACCTTCCCTGCCTATACTGACCGCACCTAAGGTAAAACATTGTCGTACTTATTTTTCGTCATAATCGGTTTACTTAGAGGATATTAATATGTCCACTGCAGCTCCCAAGGCCAAGGTTATCGACCTATTTAGCGGCCAACAACACAATGCTAACAGCCAACCATCGGTAGTACGCCTAGCACCTGAACTTGATGGTTTTGAAGTACTCTACTCCAACGTCCACGGCCAGCCAACTGCAGGTCAAGAGTTATTCTGCGTCAACATTCTGTTTTGGGCCTTGCTCGATGATGGTTCGTTTGCGGGCATGATCCCATGGTTTGACGAACTAATTCCTTGTCCAGACCTGAATTGCCCCAACCGAGGCTTCTTTCAAGGTTATTTTGACCCAGGTCTAGATCAAATCCTACCTCAGGTGCCCGAACATAAGTGTGTTGAACTAATCACTGCAGCTGATTATTTTGACTTCGAAACCGCCGACAAAATTTTTGTGGTGCAGGAACTACCAGACACTTGCGGCAGTCATGCCGTATTTACCAGCGATAACTTCGACAGCTTCACTATGGTTGAGGTGTTTAGCTGGCGCTTGTTTAGTGATGGTAGCATTAAAGCCTTGATGATCAACCAAGATAAGGTTCAACGTTGGCCAGTATTAATCGCCGATGACTGTTTGCAAGCCTGCAGTGATGACCCAGATTTTGTCAATTTCTTTCAATACCGCGTGGCCATTAATATTAAGCAACATGATCCGCAAACCTTAGCGGTGCTCGATCAACTTAAATCCGACTTGTAGCTCGGCCTTAACTGCCTTTACGGATCAGGTACTGATACTGGGCGTTGGTTTCGCTCTGTTCTACCAACTCGTGCCCTAAAAACAAACAAAACTTGGGAATGTCGCGGGTGGTAGATGGATCCGTAGCGAGTACCTGCACCAAATCACCTGCCTTGATGTCTCGGAAGGTGCTGTGTAGCATCATAACCGGCTCTGGACAAAACAAACCGCTGGTGTCTAATACTTTATCGATGTCTGGTGGTGTTTGCATTAAGCTTATATCTCGTCCGATGGGACTTCAGTGAAGTTGCATTTTAGCCTGTTCTGGCACCATTGCTCAATCCAAATAGCAGACTGTTCGATAGCCTGCAGCAAACTATAAGGTGACGCTTTATAGGGTTTAAAACTGTGGTCCATGTGTGCCAACCAATGCAAGTCAATATGCTCGGGTAATGCGTAACCTAACACCTCGTCATAACTGCCTAATGCGTCACGGGTACCTTGAACAATAAGCCCAGGTTTAACACTCGTTAGCAGGTGCTCAACGCGTAATCGGCCGAGCTTTTTTTGTGGGTGAAAAGGATAGCCTAAAGCCAACCAAGCCAAAGCATCGGTGCGTTCAACCACCAAACTTGCTACGCGACTACCTAGGGATTTACCGCCAATAATGTATGCACCCTGCAAATTTAACGTTTGTAACAGATGCAAATACTCCAATTCTAGCCGAGCCACTGGTGGTGGTGGCCGTTTGATGCCGGTTTTTTGTATCTGTTGCATATAAGCAAATTCGAACAAATACACACTAAAATTTTGCGCTACTAAAGCCGCCGCCATGGTTTGCATAAATTCATGCGCCATGCCAATGCCTGAGCCATGGGCAAGCACCACACTCACTGGGCCCTCACCGTGTCGTTGTACATCGCCATGGCGTGTTTCAATAATCTGCATAAAATCTGACCTTGATTTGTATCAATGTTCTAACTTACTGGCCTGCTACCATAAAAATGCAGTGCCATACCAATAACGAACAGCGGCCTATGACCATAATTTTACCCGAAATCTTCGCTATGCAGCAATTGTATACGCCGTCTAATTACGGGATAATATGGCCTCCCGAATTGGGGACCAATTATAGCACTTAATGAGAAATTACTATGAGTGAAACCTCTCCCGACACTTATAATTATAAGGTCGTGCGTCAGTTTGCCATTATGACCGTTATCTGGG
>CBDUDU010000119.1:0-3378 GCA_965366045.1 uncultured Oceanospirillaceae bacterium | reverse complement strand
CTTTGCTCCCGAAATAGTCTGTATAAACTGCAATAGGCCTTTGTCGCATACCGAATCTAAACATTATTAGGTATAATGCCGCTTCATTTAAGACCATGGCGCGCATCAATGCGACATTGGGTCTATTTCTACACCTTTTGTCCTCGTTTTTGTCGCTCAAAGGGTTCACGCTACGGAGTATCTTATGAAGAGCCCAGTAAACGTCGTTATCACCGGTGCCGCCGGTCAAATTTCTTATTCCCTTATTTTTCGTATCGCTAAAGGCGAGATGCTAGGTAGCGACCAACCAATTAACCTAAAACTGTTGGAAATTACTCCAGCCCTTGGCGCCCTTAATGGCGTAGTTATGGAAATTGAAGATTGTGCCTTCCCCTTGATTAACTCTATCACGCCAACCGATGACGCGGCAGTGGCGTTTGATGATGCCCACTATTGTTTGCTTGTAGGCGCACGTCCTCGTGGCCCAGGCATGGAGCGTAAAGACTTATTGGAAGCTAACGCCAACATCTTTACTGCACAGGGCAAGGCCATTAACGACAACGCTAACCGCGACGTTAAAGTACTTGTAGTAGGCAACCCAGCCAACACTAACGCTTACATTGCTATGAAGAGCGCCCCTAGCCTTAAACCAACACAGTTTACGGCCATGACCCGCTTGGATCACAACCGCGCCTTAACTCAGCTTGCCAACCAAACCAACGCTGGCGTAAGCGACATTAAGAGCCTATGTATTTGGGGCAATCATTCTGCAACCATGTATGCTGACGTGACCAACGCTACAGTCAAGGGTCAAGCAGCAACCGACCTAGTGGACCAAAACTGGATCGACACAGACTTTATCCCAGTAATCGCCCAACGTGGCGCTTCTATCATTAAGGCTCGTGGCGCGTCTTCTGCAGCCTCTGCAGCCAACGCGGCCATTGACCACATGCGCATCTGGGCAGCGGGCACAGAAAATGGTGATTGGACCAGTATGGGCATTCCTAGCGATGGCAGCTACGGCATCCCTAAGGATCTAATGTTCTCTTTCCCTGTCACCTGCCAAAATGGCGAATACAGCATTGTTCAAGGCCTTTCTATTGATGCAGCAAGCCAAGCCTACATCGATAAAACTCGCCAAGAGCTCGAAGAAGAGCGCGACGCTATTGCTCATTTGGTTTAAGCCTTGGCTTTAAGCTAAAACAACAAAACCGCCAATTGGCGGTTTTTTTAGGTCTAAGCTTTGAGCCTAGTAACAAAGGCATCAACTACTGATGCTCGATCTCTGCTTTTTCTTCTGCGTTATAGGACACGATAAGTGGCACTATTAGCATGGCTGTCATAACCCAAAAGCATACCGCCATACCCATTGGGCTGTCGGCGAAGGTGAAAATCGCTTCCGCACCTTCCCAGCTAGTAATTGGTGATGAATTAATCATTATACAATCCTCTTATTGTTATGGGGTTCAAGCTAAGCCATAAGCCCTATAGGCATAGCTTAGCTTGAACATAACCCTTAGTGAGAGCGAATCTCTTCTGGGTAAGCAACACCTTCCAACTCGTGATCCATACCGTCACGTTGTACGCCGTCACCAGCGCGAAGAATGCCTGCCTTGTTAAACAACCAAGACAATACATAACCAGGAATGAAACCTGTCGCAATCATCACAGCAGCGCCAACGAGTTGGCCTGTCATGTTGATAGATGGAATGTCAAAGCCGTCCCAAGAACTAAAGCCTGGGTAACCGCCTAAGAAGATACCAACAGCCAATAAACCCCAAACACCACACACACCGTGCACAGCAACTGCGCCTACGGCGTCGTCGATGCCCATCTTTTCGATTTGCTTAGCCGCCCAAGGGCCTATATAACCACCTGCGAAACCGATAGCAAAGGCCAGTGGTGGATACCACAAGTCAAGGCCAGCAGCGGCAGATATAATGCCACACAAGGCACCAGACATCATCCAGAAAGGATCACGAGTACAAGCGTAACAACCGATCATACCACCAGCGACCGACATTAAGGTGTTAAACGAATAAGCCGAAAGGGTTGTTGGACCACCGTAGATGTTCACCCAACCGCCATTCACACCGTAGTTATACAGTACACATGCGCCGATGAAACCGAAGAAACCTACTACGATTAACATCAGACCAGTAATGGTCATCGGCAAGCTATGGCCACGGATAACGTTAGCACTACCGTCGGCATTGAACTTACCGATACGTGGGCCAAGGTTAATCAATACACCTAAAGCGAAGAAACCAGAGATGGTATGTACCACACCCGAAGCAACTGCGTCATGATAACCCCACTCGGTTACCAACCAACCGGCTGGATGCCAGCCCCAAGAAGCTGCCAAGTTCCAAACTACAGAACCTAAGATTACCGCTAACACTACAAACGAGGCCATACGGATACGTTCGATCACTGCACCAGACATGATTGACGCCGTAGTACAGGCAAACAGAGTGAACGCACCCCAGAATACACCTGTGGCTTGGTCAGCCATGTTGGGCCCCATGATAGCTGACATAGGCAAACCAAATTCGCCCCAAACTGGGTCGTAGGTAAAGCCCTGCCAAAAACCTAAGTAAATGAGCCAACCAAACATATAGAAGGTCGGAATCATAAAGGCGAACGCGAGAATGTTTTTCGTACCAGATGCCAATGAGTGTTTAACTCGCGAAGCGCCCATCTCATACATGAGAAAGCCCGCGTGAATCAAAATCATGATACCGGTACACCAATAGTAAAAAATCTCCATGTTGGTCGAGCTAAGCCCTTGCAACGCTTCAATTGCTGCCTGCATTTCTTCAGGAGTCATTGTCTCCCTCCAGTTTGTTGTTATTATTTAATATTACTAGCGCATCAACTATGCGATGGGAGATATGAATATATTCACACAAATAATATACTTATTTCTCGCATCCTTCATAGTAACCATGAAGTTACATATTCGTCAAACAAAAATCCGCCATGTTTTTACTCGCTAAAGCCATGGAAATTGTGCCTTAGGGCCTATATACCTTACCTAAATGGACCATTTACCATGTCAGACAAAAACGACATGCAATAGAAAGAACGGTCTTGACCGCGAAAAAATGTAAACTTTATTTACATTGGCACTTTTTCAATTTTTCCTTCGTGCTGCAAGAACTTACCGCCCGCACCAGCGGATTTCAGCATGTGAATTAAAGTTTGTACCGAGCTATCCAATGTCTCCCCATCCCGCACAAGTACACTACGATCCCTCAATGCCCAACTGTCGGCCAGCTCTAGAAGCTTTAAATTCATGGTCTTCGAATGCCTTATTGCGGCAGACTCAGGTACGACACCGATACCGACCCCTGCCTCAATGACTTTACACATGGCCTCGAAACTCCGCACCTGAAA
>CBDUDU010000118.1:0-3556 GCA_965366045.1 uncultured Oceanospirillaceae bacterium | reverse complement strand
GCGGCTAATTCGGCAACAGGTAAATTACTCATGTCAGTCCTTGATCATGCATTGTATAAACAGGAGCCAAGAATAGCAGTTAATGGAAAGAATGCTAGTGGCTGTCAATGCCTGTGACGGAGAAGATTAATGAAGCTATAATGCCCTCTATAGCGGACCATTTGATAACCGATATTAGAGATTGATATGCATTGCCCCTTTTGTAGTAATCCAGAAACCAAAGTGATTGATTCGCGCTTAGTCGGCGAAGGCGAACAAATTCGACGCAGACGCGAATGCTTAACCTGTATTGAACGCTTTACTACCTTTGAAGTGGCTGAATTATTGATGCCGCGGGTAGTCAAGCAAGATGGTACGCGCCAACCATTTGATGAAGACAAGTTACGTGCAGGTATATTGCGCTCGTTAGAAAAGCGCCCAGTGAGTATTGAAAACATTGAAGCGAGTATTAACCGTATTAAACACTCCCTGAGGGCCAGTGGTGAACGCGAAGTTGGGACTCAGCTAGTGGGCGAGGCAGTGATGGCCCAGTTACGCCAGTTAGACGAAGTGGCCTATGTTCGTTTTGCGTCGGTTTATAGAAGTTTTAAGGATTTAAACGAATTTAGGGCAGAAATCGAACGCCTTGAACAAGAGCACCAAGCGAAATAATGCCTGCCTCCAAGCCCCACGCACATTACATGGCTCTCGCGTTGTTACAGGCGCAACAGGCACAGTTGAGTGCTCGGCCTAACCCCGCAGTGGGTTGTGTCATAGTGCATGACGGCACTGTCGTGGGCCAAGGCTTCACCCAGCCTGCAGGTGGCCCCCACGCCGAAGTGATGGCGCTGCGAGTGGCAGGCGCTGCGAGTAGGGGTGCAACTGCCTATGTAACCCTTGAACCCTGCAGCCATTACGGCCGCACGCCACCTTGCAGCTTAGGCTTAATAGAAGCGGGTATAAGTCGTTTAGTGTACGGCTGCCAAGACGCCAACCCGCAAGTCGCAGGCCAAGGTTTAGAGCAACTTGAAGCTGCAGGGGTCGAGGTGGTTGGGCCAGTAATGGAGGCCGAGTGCGAAGCCAGTAATCGCGCGTTTTTAACACATATGAGCACTAAAAAACCCTGGGTTATTAATAAAATGGCCATGAGCCTAGACGGGCGCACCGCCATGCAGTCGGGCGAAAGCCAATGGATCACCGGCCCCGAGGCTCGTGCACAAGTGCATTTGTTACGGGCCCAAAGTTGTGCCGTAATTACCGGCATCGGTTCAGTATTAATAGACGATCCGAGCATGAATTGCCGAGCCGACGAATTGGCTGCAGCAGGTGTGTCGGCGACGGCCATTAAATGCCTTAAGCAACCGCTCAGAGTGGTGGTGGACAGCCAATTACGCACGCCGGTAGAGGCCAAGCTTTTGCAGCAATCAGGCCCGGTACTAATCGCCACCTGTGTGCAGGATGAGTCTCTTTTTGCGCCGCTAGTGAATGCTGGTGCAGAGGTGTGGACTGCGCCCGAGAATCAGCAAGGCAGTGTAGATTTAGCCGCCTTGCTAGACGAGCTGGCTCGCCGTCAATGTCATCAAGTGTTAGTGGAAGCCGGTGCCCGTTTAAGTGGTGCATTTTTAACCCAGTCGCTGGTAGATCAGTTGATTATCTTTATGGCCCCTAAGCTGCTCGGTTGTACGGCTAGGCCGTTATTTGAGCTGCCGTTTGAACAGATGTCACAAGCCTACGGCCTAAAAATAGATGGCATGACACAAGTGGGTGTAGATTGGTGCATTGAAGTAAGCCCCAAGGGCCCTGATAACTAGCCACTGCCTGTGAAATCTGGCACAATGGCCCGCTAAATTGCCTGCGTTACACTGTGTTGTGTGGGCTGCCAAACTATTGATGGATTAGCACATGAACATGAACACCTCAGTCGAGCTGATAGACGACTTGCGCCAAGGCAAGATGATCATCCTTATGGATGACGAAGATCGCGAAAATGAAGGTGATTTAGTTATGGTCGCCGAGCAAGTGCGGCCTGAAGACATCAACTTTATGGCCAAGCACGCCCGTGGCCTTATCTGTTTAACATTGTCTCGTGAACATTGCGAAAAGTTAGATTTGCCTCTGATGGTACAAAGCAACGGCACGGCTTACGAAACTAATTTTACCGTTTCCATTGAAGCCGCCGAAGGGGTAACTACGGGTATTTCTGCGGCCGATCGTGCCTATACCATTCGTACCGCAGTTGCTGGCGACGTAAACCCCTCTGACATTGTTCAGCCGGGTCACGTGTTTCCTTTAATGGCCAAAGAAGGCGGCGTGTTAACCCGCGCAGGCCATACCGAAGCAGGCTGCGACTTAGCTCGCCTTGCTGGCTATACACCGGCCGCGACCATTGTGGAAATTATGAACGACGACGGCACCATGGCGCGACGTGATGACTTGATGAAGTTTGCCGCCGAGCACGATTTGAAAATCGGCACTATTGCCGACTTGATTCATTTCCGTAACCTTAACGAAAAGACCGTCACCAAAGTGAGCCATCATGCACTCCCGACGCGTCATGGTGAATTTAGCCTACACACATACCAAGACAGTATTTACGGTGGCACTCATTTGGCGCTGACCATGGGTGATATTAAGCCCCAAGACTCTACGGTAGTGCGGGTGCACATGGCAGACGTATTGCGTGATTTAGTGGGCGCAGTGCCTGCCACACCCAAGTGGACTATCGATTCGTCGTTAGAACGTATTGCTCAAGAAGGCTGTGGCGTGTTGGTGTTGTTGGGCCAAGGTAACGACAGTAACCTGCAAGGCAGTATTGATGCCTTTTTTGAAACCGGCGCACCACGCCAGTTTAACACCGACGGCTCGGGTGCCTATTTAAATGTGGGTACCGGTTCACAAATCTTACGTGAATTAGGTGTGGGCAAAATGCGTTTGTTAAGCCAAGAGATGAAGTTTAATGCCATCTCTGGTTTTGATTTAGAAATTGAAGAATATATTGACTGCAACCAATAATTGGGTTGTCAGCAGCAATAAAACAAGGAAAACCTATGTCTGTTACTCATATTGAAGGTCGTTTTAACGACGCCAACGGTCATTACACACTAGTCGTGGGCCGGTTTAACGCTTTTGTAGTTGAAAGCCTAGTGGAGGGTGCTTTAGACACCCTTAAGCGCCATGGAGTTGATGCCGATAAGATCCGCGTAGTACGAGTGCCAGGCGCATTTGAAATTCCTTTGGCGGTCCAAAAAATTGCGCAACAGGGCAAAGATGACGCCATCATTGCCCTAGGTGCTGTGATCCGTGGTGGAACGCCACACTTTGAATACGTGTCTGGAGAAGCCTCTTCGGGCATTAGCAAAGTTGGCTTGGAATATAATATCCCGGTAGCCAACGGCGTATTAACGGTAAACTCCATTGAGCAAGCCATTGAGCGCAGTGGCACTAAAGCGGGCAACAAAGGCGAAGAAGCCGCTATGTCCGCCTTAGAAATGGTTAGCCTACTTCGTCAACTAGAGGCATAAATGAGCGCAGCTAAAGGTCGTCCAGACCGTCGCCGTGGTGCCAGAGAATTGGCACT
>CBDUDU010000117.1:0-3560 GCA_965366045.1 uncultured Oceanospirillaceae bacterium | reverse complement strand
ACCGTGTTAATCCTAGATTGGCCCAACACGGCAACCGCTAACCCTTCAGAATGGGATGCCGCCATGCTGGCCTTAGCGGATGCCGCTCAAGCCTCCGGCCACAAAGCCATCGTCTTGGCAACCATGCCCGAGTGTATGCCCGCCCACGCTATTAGCACCTGCATTAAACACGGCATGGTCCCCATGATTGGTATGGATGAATGTTTAACCGCGCTTAACCATGCTTATAGTATTGGTCAGGCCTTTAGGGCCGATCCACCTCCGGCCTTACACATTAGCACAGTACATGCAGATGGCTGTGCACCGTTGTCGGAAGCGGACAGCAAGCAACGTTTAGCCCAACATGGGCTGCCCATTCCTCAAGGACACACCTGCACCACGCTTGCCCAAGCCCAGCAAACTGCAGAGACACTGGGCTACCCCGTCACCCTAAAAGCAGTGGGTGCAGAATTAGCCCATAAAACGGAATTAGGCGCAGTTAAGCTGAACTTAAAAAATCCAATACAGGTTGAACAAGCAGCAAATGAATTATTTGCCATTAGCGATACCGTATTAGTCGAACAAATGGTGCAAGGCGTGGTTGCAGAATTGATCATTGGCGTTAATTCAGACCCATTGTTCGGCCAATATTTGGTCTTAGGTGCGGGCGGCATTTTAGTAGAATTACTACAAGACGCCCAAAGCCTATTACTGCCATTGGGTAAAACACAAATCAAACAGGCCGTAACAAGCCTCAAGTGCGCACCGTTACTCATGGGTTATCGCGGCCACCATGCGGCAGATATAGACGCTATTGTAGATGCCGTTATGGCGGTGCTCGACTACAGTCAACACGCAGCCGTTTACGAACTCGACATCAACCCTTTACTGGCGCTCGAACACGGCGCCATAGCGGTGGATGCACTGGTCCAGCTCGGCCAACGGGGCTAAGCACGCCGTAATTGTTGATGCCGATCTTGACTAGGCGCAATGTTAAAAAACTGTCGGTAGGCACGAGAAAAATGAGCCGCCGACCCAAACCCACTGGCCATGGCAATGTCGACCACTTGCCGGTCTGTTTGTTGTAATAACGCTCGCGCCCGCTGCAACCGTTTAGCCCGATAATAACGACCCGGTGGTTGTTGTAAATGACGATTAAACAGGCGCTCCAATTCACGTTCCGACACACTAACAAGACTGGCCAGTTGTGGAATGTTTAACGGCTCCTCTAAGTGATCTTCCATAGCGGCAATAACCGTGAGCAACTTGCGATTATTGGTACCTAAGCGCAATGCACTGGTCATGCGTTGCGGCGCCTTACCTTCTCGCATATGGCTGTAAATTAATTCATCCGACACGGTTAATGATAACTCATGTCCGTGCTGGCACTGAATCAGGTAGAGCATCATGTCTAAGCCAGCTAATCCGCCAGAACAAGTGAAGCGACGGCCATCAATTTCATACAATTCGTCTACCACGTCTACGCGCCTAAATACTTCCTTAAAAGCCATTAGGTTTTCCCAGTGGATGGTAGCCCGAGTGCCATTTAACAACCCACTTTTGGCTAATAGATAACTTCCCGTATCTTGGCTTCCCAACCACACGCCTCTACGGCTGTGTTGCTGTAGCCAGTGTTGCAAATTTTTGCTGTAGTCTTTTGCTGGCCTAAAGCCGGCGCACAGCACTAACATATCTGGCGCAGACTCATGGCCTAAGGCGCAATCGGCAATCAAACTCATGCCATTACTCGCCGCCACAGGTCCACCTGTAGCACTCACCACCTGCCATTGGTATAAACGTTTGCCAGATTGACTATTAGCCTGACGCAAAGGATCAACTAAGGCCGAAAATCCGATCATGGAAAATTCGGGCACTAGATAAAAGGCAATGTTAATGGTCTTTTTAGGGTTTTGAGGCGCAAACATGTTCACTTAACCTGTTGTCGTTTATATGCAACAATAGTGCGATATTAATCATTCTTTGCACCACTTGCAACGACTAATCTATAGAACTTATGCAGCCGCAACCATTGACACGGAAACCGTATGAATCACGCTTTAACTACCCTTAGCACGCCGATTATCAAAGATTGGATTGACTATAATGGCCACCTAAACGACGCCTACTACTTAGTCATCTTTACCCAGGCGACAGACACCCTACAAAACCACCTTGGCTTGGAGCTGGAACACATCCAGTCCACAGGCGAAACGCTATTTACGGTAGAAACCCATTTAGCCTACTTACAAGAAATTGGTTTGGGGGAAGTGGTTACCGTGACCACTCAACTGTTAGAAACAGACAATAAACGTATGCGTATTTTTCACCGCATGTTTAACGCCCAACAAGAGTTATTGGCCACCGTAGAAATGCTGTTTTTGAGTTATAACTTAAAGGCCAAAAAAGTCAGCAATTTTGGCGACATGATGCAGAAAAATTTGGCAACGCTAGCACAACAACAAGCTGATATGCCTTGGCCAGACAGTGCTGGCAAAGGCATTAAGCTGAAAAGATCTTAACCCTTAACGGCGGCGAGAACGACGGTTGGTAGACGCGCCTTCTGCTGCGCCACCCGCCACACTCAAGTCACCACCAAACTGGGCCTTCCCACCTTTAGACACTTCACCCAGAATAGATTCGATCTGCTCCACTGTGGGTGCGTCACCTTTGGTATGGTTATCTAGTGCTGTACGCATCGCCGCCACGTGTTCTGGCGAAGTGCCACAACAGCCACCAATGATATTAGCACCCGCATCCATGGCCATAGTGGCATATTGAGCCATAATTTCTGGCGTGCCGTTATAATGAATGGCACCGTTAAGGTACTCTGGGATACCGCAGTTGGCCTTCGCCACCAATATGGCTTTTTCACCACCGGGCGCATTACGCATATTACGGATCGCCATCACCAACTCAGAAGCACCTACACCACAGTTAGAACCACAAGCATAGGCCGTATGATCTTCATGGGCACACGATTGCACCATGTCCGACGGCGTTACACCCATCATTGACCGGCCATTAGTATCAAAGCTGTAGGTACAAATTACCGGTAAACCGGTGGTATTGGCGCCTTCAATAGCTGCTTCAGATTCTTGCGTAGAGGACATGGTTTCTACCCACAAGACGTCAGCGCCACCTGCTTTTAACGCCGCAGCTTGTTCGGTAAAGGCGGCCACTGCATCGGCATGACTTAAGCTGCCCATGGGTTCTGGGATCTCGCCCGTAGGGCCAATGGAGCCAGCCACAATAACCGTCCGTCCCGCTTTGGCGGCCACTTCTTTGCCAACTTTAACGCCAGCCACATTCAATTCGTGAACGCGATCTTGGGCGTTGTGTAACTTCATACGATAATGCGTGCCACCAAAGGTGTTGGTTAAAATAATGTCGGATCCTGCATCGACAAAACTCTGGTAATTAGCGGCAATACGATCTGGATGGTCCACATTCCACAACTCAGGCGCATCACCTGTTTCTAGGCCCATAGCAAATAAGTTAGTGCCAGTGGCACCGTCTGCTAATAATACGCCGCGTTTTTCTAAAAGATCCTGTAAAACATTGTTGCTCATGTGTGCTTCTCA
>CBDUDU010000116.1:0-3895 GCA_965366045.1 uncultured Oceanospirillaceae bacterium | reverse complement strand
TCACGTACCGAATTTTCTTGGCAAGACCCTTTCTTTTTAGACCAACAGCTTACTTCTGAAGAACGCATGATTCGTGATGCGGCCTACGACTACTGTCAGGATGGGCTAGCGCGTCGTGTACTAAAGGCCAACCGTGAAGAGATTTTTGACCGGGAGATCATGGCTGAGTTCGGTGAACTAGGCCTGTTGGGCGCCACCATTCCAGAAAAGTACGGCTGCGCCGGTGTTAACTATGTGAGCTACGGCCTTGTGGCACGTGAAGTAGAGCGCGTAGATAGTGGTTATCGCTCGGCCATGAGTGTGCAATCGTCTTTGGTAATGCATCCAATCTATGCCTACGGCACCGAAGAGCAGCGCATGAAGTATTTGCCTAAGCTTGCCAGTGGTGAGTGGGTGGGTTGCTTTGGTTTGACTGAGCCAGGTTCTGGTTCTGACCCTGCGAGTATGATTACCCGTGCCGAAACCGTTGATGGTGGTTACCGCCTTACTGGCGCTAAAATGTGGATCACTAACTCACCCATTGCAGATGTGATGGTGGTTTGGGCCAAGCTTGATGGCGTGATTCGTGGTTTTGTTTTAGAGCGTGGTATGGACGGACTAACCACCCCTAAGATTGAAGGTAAGTTCTCCTTACGCGCGTCTGTCACCGGCGAAATCGTGATGGATAATGTGTTTGTTCCAGAAGAAAACCTATTCCCAACCATTAAGGGCCTTGCTGGCCCGTTTGGTTGTTTGAACAAAGCCCGTTACGGCATTGCATGGGGTTCTTTGGGTGCGGCTGAGTTTTGTTGGCATGCTGCCCGTCAATACACCCTAGACCGTACTCAATTCGGACGCCCGTTGGCTGCTACCCAGTTAATCCAAAAGAAGCTTGCAGATATGCAAACGGAAATCTCCATAGGCCTGCAAGGTTGTTTACAAATGGGTCGCTTAATGGACGCTGATAATTGCCCTGTTGAGCTAATTTCATTGATGAAGCGTAATAACTGCGGTAAGTCGTTGGATGTGGCTCGTCAATCACGTGATATGCATGGCGGTAATGGCGTGAGCGACGAATTTGGCGTCATCCGTCATGTGATGAACCTTGAAGCAGTGAACACCTACGAAGGCACTCATGACGTGCATGCCTTGATTTTGGGCCGTGCCCAAACGGGTATTCAGGCGTTTTATTAAGTCTTGTTTATAGGGCCTAGACCATGAGCTTTACCACGCCGTTACAAGGCATTAAGGTACTTGATTTAAGTCGTATTTTGGCGGGCCCTTGGGCTGGCCAAATGCTGGCAGACTTGGGTGCAGACGTCATTAAAGTGGAGCGTCCAGGGGCGGGGGATGATACCCGTTCGTGGGGCCCCCCATACATGCCTACATCGGCTGGTTTTGAAGACGGTGAAGAACGACAAGCCGCCTACTTTCAGACCGCTAACCGCGGTAAACGCTCTTTGTGTGTGGATATGTCTAGCGCCGAAGGCCAAGCTATTATTAAGCAGCTGGCAGGTAAGGCCGATGTGCTGATTGAAAACTTTAAGGTGGGTGGTTTAGCTAAATATGGTTTGGATTACGCAACCTTAAGTGCTCTTAACCCAGAATTGATCTATTGCTCTATCACTGGCTTTGGTCAAACTGGGCCTTATAAAGACCGTGCTGGTTACGATTTTATGATTCAGGCCATGGGTGGTTTGATGAGTGTCACCGGTGATGCCAACGGCGAACCGATGAAGGTAGGCGTGGCTCTGGCCGACGTAATGACCGGTTTGTACGCGTCTAATGCCATTCAAGGTGCGCTCATCCACCAATTACGCACAGGGCAAGGGCAGCATATCGACTTGGCTTTGTTAGACGTACAGGTGGCCACATTGGCAAATCAGGCAATGAACTACTTGGCTACAGGTGATAACCCCAAGCGCTTAGGTAACTCGCACCCCAATATCGTGCCTTATCAGGCCTTTGCGACGGCCGATGGGCATTTAATCTTAGCTGTGGGTAATGATGGCCAGTTTCACCGTTTTTGCCAAGTGGCAGGGCAGCCGGAATTGGCTCATCAAGGGGATTACGCCACTAACTCACTACGTGTGGCTAACCGAGATACATTGGTGCCGCTAGTGGTGGCGATCATGCTGCAGCAAACCACGGATTGGTGGTTGGCTAAGCTTAATGAAGTGGGCGTGCCTTGTGGGCCTATTTGCACCATAGATCAGGTGTTTGATAATCCTCAAATACAAGCTCGTGACATGCAGTTGGAGCTGGATCACGCCACCTTAGGTAAGGTGGCCAGTGTGGCTAACCCCATTAAATACTCTGCAACGCCGATTCAATACACCCAAGCGCCGCCCACTTTAGGTCAGCACACGGATGAAGTATTGCGCGATTGGTTAGGTGAGTAATACGCATCGTTCTATGATCAGGTCACCCTAACGGCGCTGTCATCCTGACGAAGGTCAGGATCTCTTCAAATTAACGCCCCTAACTGACTCTGTAGCACGGCTCATAGGCTTTGCTACCAGGCAATTTCATTCGGTCTTGGGCGACAAAGCTCTGCAACAACACATCTAACTTTTCTAATAGGGCGGCCTCGGCGTTGAGCTGATAAGGCCCGTGTTGCTGAATCTGGGTCAAGCCAAAGGTCTTCACATTGCCCGCTACAATGCCACTCATGGCTTTGCGTAGGTTGCTGGCCAGCTGTGCCGTGGACAGCTGAGACGTTAGCTCTAGGCCAGCCATATTGGCGTGGGTGGGGATAAACGGGTGCTGGAAGTCTTCCTCTATGTGTAGCTGCCAATTGTAATGGTAGGCGTCGCCCACGGTTTGGCGGTGCTCCACTACTTTCTCCATTTGGGCTTTAACAACTTGTGCTACGGCGCTGGGGTCTTCAATGATGATTTGATACTTTGCCTTAGCTTTGGAGCCTAGCGTAGCGCCGATAAAGGCGTCAATTTGTTCAAAATAGGCTTTTGAGCTTTCTGGTCCGGTAAAAATTAGCGGCACTGTGAGCTTGTCGTTGTTGGGGTGCAGTAATATACCTAATAAATAGAGTATTTCTTCTGCTGTGCCTGCGCCGCCGGGGAAAACGATGAACGCATGGCCTAGGCGAACAAACGCTTCTAGGCGCTTTTCAATATCAGGCATAATGATCAGTTCATTGACCATTGGGTTAGGGGACTCGGCGGCAATGATGCCAGGTTCTGTAATGCCAATGTAACGGTAATCGTTGCAACGTTGTTTAGCGTGGGCAATGTGTGCTCCTTTCATCGGGCCTTTCATGGCGCCAGGTCCACAACCTGTGCAGATATCGTAACCTCGAAGGCCTAGGTCATAACCCACTTGTTTGGTGTAATCGTATTCAATGGTCTTAATAGAGTGACCGCCCCAGCAGACTACAATTTTTGGCTTGCGACGTGGGGCTAGCGCTTGGGCGTGTCTGAGTATTTGAAATACAAGGGCGGTAAGTTGAGTGCCAGTATGAGTGGTTTCGTTGGCTAGCAGGCTGTTGCTAATGTAGATAATGTCACGCAATACAGAGTATAAGTTTTCCTTGATGCCAAGGATGATCTCACCGTCTACAAAAGCACTGCTTGGTGCATTGCTTAGTTGCAATAGCACGCCCCGTGTTTGTGGCACCACTTCCACGTCAAATTTAGCATTGCGCTCCAGTAAGGCAGCAATATCATCTTCTTCGATGCCGCAATTGAGGACCGCTAGGCAACATTGTCTAAATAGCTCGTGTAAGCCCGTAGAGGCCGACTTGTGCAGTTGATTGATCTCTTCAAGGGTGAGGATGTCTAGGCTGCCTTGGGGAGAAATGAGGGCGTCTATGGTGTCCATATGGATAAGCTTCCTTGTTTTTGTTGTTTGATGTTTAGCATAACAGAGAAAAATGCAAAGGCGAGGGCTTTTAAAA
>CBDUDU010000115.1:0-4348 GCA_965366045.1 uncultured Oceanospirillaceae bacterium | reverse complement strand
ATTACTCGAACTGACAATACCTATGGGTTTAATTTCTAAACTGGTCAACATGGTCAAAGGCGACCAGCCAGCGCCAGCGACTCCGAGCGGCCCCAATATCATCACGCGTGATCACCACGACATTTCTCGTCGTGACATCAGTGACAACGCCCTCAAAGTGCTCTACCGCCTGAAAGATGCGGGTTACCAAGCCTTTTTGGTGGGTGGCGGCGTGCGTGACATTTTATTAGGCAAGCAGCCCAAAGATTTCGACATTGCTACCGACGCCCATCCAGAGCAAGTGCATAAGCTATTTAGGAATTCCATCCTCATTGGTCGCCGTTTTCGCCTAGTACATGTACGTTTTGGTCGTGAAATCATTGAAGTGGCCACCTTTCGCGCCAGCCATAATGGGGGCCAAGACAGTAATCAAGCCAAGCAAGCAGACAATGGTATGCTACTACGAGACAACGTTTACGGCACCGTGGACGACGATGCTATGCGTCGTGACTTCACCATTAACGCCATGTACTACAACATTAACGGCTTCACCATCCATGACTTTGCCGGTGGTGTTGAAGACATCGAACAACGCAATATTCGTATGATTGGTGAGCCCCAAGCCCGCTATCGCGAAGACCCCGTACGTATGTTGAGAGCCATCCGCTTTGCCGCCAAACTCGACTTTGACATTGACCCAGCAACCGCTGAACCTATTCATTCCCTGGGTCATTTACTAGAGCCCATCCCGGCTGCACGCATGTTTGAAGAAGTGCTCAAACTACTTCTATCGGGCAACGGTGAGCAGACCTACTACCTGTTACGCGACTACGATATATTTAAGTACTTATTCCCAGCAACCGACGCTGCTATCGAAGCGGATCAAAGCGAAGATTACCAAGTTGAAGAGTTTGTGGTACTTGCGTTACGCAATTCCGATGAACGCATCGCCCAAGGTAAGAGTGTCACGCCAGCGTATTTATTTGCCGCCTTGTTGTGGCACCCGCTACAGGAGCGCCTTAGAAAAATAACCAACATGCCACCGATACCGGCCATGCATCAAGCCGCGCAAGACGTCATTTTACAACAAGTTAAGCGCACCTCTATCCCACGCCGTTTTAGCACCCCCATGAAAGAAATATGGGATATGCAGTTACGCTTACCTCGTCGGCACGGAAATCGTGCTGCAGAGTTGGTAGAAAACAAACGTTTCCGTGCCGCTTACGACTTTATATTATTACGCGAATCCAGTGGTGAGGATTTAGAGAAGCTAGGTGAATGGTGGACCGAATATCAATTTGCCAGCGGCGAAACACGCGAACAAATGACCAGCGATTTGGGCAAACCTGCACCTAAAAAACGCAAACCTAAAAAAACGCCTCAGGCCTAACATGGTCAATGTATATGTGGGTTTAGGCAGCAACTTAGACAACCCCCGTGCACATGTGACACGGGCAATAGAAGAATTGTCCCAGCTGGCTCACTGTGAACTGCTATTGGCATCTAAGCTTTATTCCAGCAAACCCGTTGGGCCCCAGGACCAAGATGATTTTGTCAACGCCGTGGTGCTGCTGATTACTGAGCTTGCAGCCCATGATCTACTCGACCAATTGCAAGCGCTAGAACAGCAACACCAGCGCGTACGTGAACGCCATTGGGGGCCACGCACCCTTGACCTAGATATCTTACTTTTTGGCGCGCAATGTATCAGCAGCTCTCGCTTGAGTGTGCCTCATGTCGAAATGAAAAATCGCGCATTTGTGTTAGCGCCGTTGGCAGAACTGTCGCCTGAGTTAACCATGCCCGATGGCACTAGCCTGCAGCAATTACTCAACAAATGTCCTATAGATGACTTAACCTGTCTTGAGCCATAATCCGGAACCTATGACTATGCCTAACATTACCCTGCACAGCCTCACTCGCATGAAACTCGCAGGCGACAAGGCCACCTGTATCACCAGTTACGACGCTAGTTTTACCCAGCGCATTAACCAAGCGGGTATCGACATTATTTTAGTCGGCGACTCCTTAGGTATGGTATTACAGGGCAACGACTCCACCTTGCCAGTGACCATGGAACACATGGTCTATCACACCCGGTGCGTACGTGCAGGTAACAGCCAATGCATGATTATGGCGGACATGCCGTTTATGAGCTATCGCACCATTGAACAAGCCATGACTAATGCCACAGACCTCATGCAAGCAGGCGCTCAAATCGTCAAGCTAGAAGGTGGCTTATGGCTTAAAGACACTGTCAGCAAGCTCTATGAACAAGGCATTCCCGTCTGTGCTCACCTAGGCTTAACACCCCAGGCGGTGAACAAACTCGGTGGCTACCGCGTACAAGGAAAAACACCCGAGCAAGCCGCCAACTTGCTCAACGAAGCCATAGAATTAGAAGCCTCTGGAGCTAGCATTATTTTGCTCGAGTGCGTACCTAACGCCGTGGGCAAAGCCATTACCGAAGCCGTTAATGTACCCGTCATCGGTATTGGCGCTGGCCCAGATACCGATGCCCAAGTACTGGTCATCTACGACATGCTGGGCATTACCCCTCATAAACCCGCGCGTTTTGTGAAAGATTTTTTAAGCCAAGAAGGCTCTGTATTAGGGGCTCTGGAAAGCTACGTCAAGGAAGTTAAGTCGGGGCAATTTCCCGCCCCTGAACACTGTTTTAACTAGCGCTTTGGCCTAAATAATATGCATACAATAGACACTATCAGCCACTTACGCGATCACCTCTGGCACGCCAAACTCGAGCACAAGGTCATTGCCTTCGTACCCACCATGGGCAATTTACACGAAGGTCATTTACAACTCATCGACCGAGCCTTGGAAGAAGCCGACCTAGTAGTGGCAAGCATCTTTGTGAACCCGTTACAGTTTGGCCCTGGGGAAGACTTTAACGGTTACCCTCGCACCTTTATGGCTGATCAAGAAAAACTTATGAGCCGTGGCTGCCACGTCTTATTTGCCCCTACCGTAGATGAAATGTACCCCCACACCAAAGTCAGCTCTACCATTGTTAAAGTGCCGCATCTGGACCACTTATTATGCGGCGCTACACGCCCGGGGCACTTTACCGGCGTCGCTACGGTGGTCAGCAAGTTATTTGGTATTGTGCAGCCCGATGTAGCTATCTTTGGCCTCAAGGACTACCAACAGTTTTTAGTCATTCAACAAATGACTTCGGACCTTTGCCTGCCTGTAAAAATTATTGGCGCAGCAATTGCCCGTGCCGAAAATGGCCTAGCCTTGAGTTCTCGCAATGGTTATTTGAGCACCAGTGAACTGCAGCGAGCGGCGCAATTACAGACCAGTTTGGTGGTAGCTAGATTAGCATTGGAGAGCGGCAATACCGATATTCAAGCCATCGAAGAAGAGGCTCAACAAGCACTAGAGGATTCGGGTTTCAAGCGTGATTATTTCAAAGTATGTCGGCAACATGACTTACAGCCTGCCACTAAAGACGATAAGCAGCTCGCCATTGTGGCCGCTGCTTATTTAGGTGGGGCAAGACTCATCGACAACATACGTTTCGTCTTGCCTTAATAGCCTTCACTTTGGCAGGTTATAAACCGTACATATCTGCCATTGCTTCCAAACCGACAGGGCGTATCTTGCTGGCATTACCGGCCGCACCAAACGACTCATAACGCGACTGACACAAGGTCTGCATGGCACTCATGGTGACCGTGAGGAATTTACGCGGGTCAAATTCACTTGGGTTTTCGGCCAAGAATTTACGCACGGCACCGGTAGAGGCTAAACGTAGGTCGGTATCAATGTTGATCTTACGCACACCGTGCTTAATGCCTTCCACGATTTGCTCCACGGGAACACCGTAAGTCTCAGGAATAGCCCCGCCAAATTCATTAATTACCGCTAACCAGTCCTGTGGTACAGAAGATGAACCATGCATCACTAGGTGGGTATTAGGGATCTTGCTGTGGATGTCACGAATACGGTCAATAGCTAAAATGTCGCCCGTGGGTGGCCGGGTGAACTTATAGGCACCGTGGCTAGTGCCGCAGGCAATCGCTAACGCGTCCACTTTAGTTTGAGCCACAAAGTCTGCGGCTTCGTCTGGATCCGTAAGCATCTGCTCCATAGTTAACTTGCCCGCAGCGCCGACGCCATCTTCTTCTCCGGCTTCTCCGGTTTCTAAAGAGCCTAAGCAACCCAGTTCGCCTTCTACCGAAACACCACAAGCGTGAGCCATTTCGACGGTGCGCTTAGTCACTTCAACGTTGTATTCGTAACTGGTGGGGGTTTTTGAATCTTCGCCCAAAGAGCCATCCATCATCACCGACGAGAAGCCCATTGCTATCGCACGCTGGCAGGTTGCCGCCGCATTGCCATGGTC
>CBDUDU010000114.1:0-4494 GCA_965366045.1 uncultured Oceanospirillaceae bacterium | reverse complement strand
TGGTTTTAAGGACAAATATGTTGATGTTTCCCAATATTGACCCGGTGTTGATTCAATTAGGTCCCGTTGCCATTCATTGGTATGGCGTGATGTACTTATTGGCTTTTGGTTCGGCCCTTTGGCTTGGCAACCGGCGTGCAGCGATGCACGGCTTTAGCAAAGACCAAGTCAGTGATTTGATTTTTTTTGGCGCTGTGGGCGTGGTTCTGGGTGGCCGATTAGGGTACGTGTTGTTCTACCAGTTTGAGGCCTTTTTATCTCAACCGAGTTTGTTGATCCGAGTCTGGGATGGCGGTATGAGTTTTCATGGTGGCTTGATCGGCGTTATTGTTGGGGTGATTTGGTTTGCGCGTAAACATCGCTTCAAATTTTACCAAGTCATGGACTTTGTCGCTCCTATCGTACCTATTGGTTTAGGGGCGGGTCGTTTGGGTAACTTCATTGGTGGCGAATTATGGGGCCGCCCCACAGATTTGCCTTGGGGCATGGTGTTTCCCCACGTCGACTCATTGGCTCGGCACCCGTCACAATTGTATCAATTGGCCTTAGAAGGCGTGCTTTTGTTTGTGTTAGTTTGGTTTTATTCCGCCAAACCTAGACCGGCATTACGCGTTTCTGGCTTGTTCTTGCTCGGGTATGGTGCCCAGCGCTTGATCGTTGAGTTTGCTCGCCAGCCCGATTCCCACCTCAATTTTGTAGCCTTTGATTGGATGACTCAAGGCCAATTGTTGTCGTTGCCTATGGTGGCCCTAGGTTTGTATTTATTACTACGTAAAGCCCCTATGCCGAGCTAAAAAGGGTAAAATAAATCTCTAAATTAATCCTCGAAACTGAGCCAACCGAAAGCCATAGCTATGCAACAATATCTGCAACTCATGCGCCACGTGCGCGACCAAGGTGCGCTCAAAGAAGACCGCACCGGTACCGGCACCGTCAGCGTATTTGGATACCAAATGCGCTTTGACCTGAGCCAAGGTTTCCCTGTTCTTACCACCAAAAAGCTACATTTGAAGTCGATAATTCATGAACTATTGTGGTTTTTGCAGGGCTCCACCAACATCCAGTATTTGCAGGAAAATGGTGTGCGTATCTGGGACGAATGGGCGGATGAGCAAGGTAATTTAGGCCCAGTGTACGGTTCTCAATGGCGCTCATGGCCAAAGCCTGATGGCGGCCATATCGATCAAATTAGTCAGCTGATTGAACAGATTAAAAGCAATCCAGATTCCCGCCGTCTTATTGTTAGCGCCTGGAATGTGGCCGACGTAGAACGCATGGCCCTGCCGCCGTGTCATATGATGTTTCAGTTCTACGTAGCCGATGGCAAACTCTCATGCCAGCTCTACCAGCGTAGCGCAGACATATTTTTAGGGGTACCATTTAACATTGCCAGTTATGCTCTATTGACCATGATGGTAGCTCAGGTTTGTGGCCTTGAAGCAGGTGATTTTGTGCATACCTTGGGCGATGCTCACCTGTACAGTAATCACTTGGAACAAGTCGATTTGCAATTGTCGCGCGATACCATGGCGTTACCGACGATGCGTATCAATCCGGCCGTGGATGATATCTTTGGGTTTAAGTTTCAAGATTTTGAATTACACAATTACCAATCCCATGCACACATCAAAGGAGCGGTAGCGGTATGACCTTAGCATTAATTGTGGCCGCCTCTGAAAACAATGTCATCGGCCGTAATAACCAGTTGCCTTGGTATTTACCTGGCGATTTACAGTACTTCAAGGCCATAACCTTAGGTAAACCGGTGATTATGGGCCGCAAGACCTTTGAGTCGATTGGCAAGCCACTACCCGGGCGGGACAATATTGTGATTAGCCGCCAAGCGGATTACGCGGCTGAAGGCATTAAGCTGGTGTCCAGCCTAGCGGCTGCCATTGAACTAGGCGAAAGCATCAACCTTATTAATGGCGCCCAGGAAGTGATGATCATCGGTGGTGCTCAGATCTATGCGGAGTCTTTAGCTTCGGCAGATCGGGTTTATCTAACGCGGGTCCATCGCCATGTTGAGGGTGATGCGTATTTTCCCGAGTTGGAATCTGAGCAGTGGAGTGAAGTGGCCCGTGAAGATGTAGCGGCGGCTGAACCTAATCCGTTTGATTTTAGTTATCTGGTGCTAGACCGCGCCTAACCTGTCACCGCCACGGCGAAGCCTGCGACAATCCCCCAACCCGACATTGCGGAGGCGAAGCACCCGCTCCGTCATTGCCACAGGCTGCGCCTTGGCAAAGACGCCGCCCAACAACCTAGTCGAGTAGGGACACATCCCTCACCGCACCCTTATCGGCACTTGTAACCATCTTAGCGTAGGCCTTGAGGGCCGAGGTTATCTTGCGAGGTCGTTCAGCTGTAGGTTGCCAGCCTTGCTTGCCTTTAGCATCCATTGCAGCGCGGCGGCTTGCAAGCTCTGTGTCCGAGACCAATACATCAATGGTGCGGTTGGGGATATCAATACGAATACGATCACCTGGCTCAACCAGCGCGATGGTACCACCGCCAGCCGCTTCTGGAGACACGTGGCCAATTGATAAGCCGGAGGTACCGCCAGAGAAGCGTCCATCGGTTAATAAAGCGCATGCTTTGCCTAAGCCTTTAGACTTCAGGTAGCTGGTGGGGTATAGCATTTCTTGCATACCAGGGCCACCACGTGGGCCTTCGTAACGGATCACTACCACATCACCGGCTTTAACCCGATCACTCAATATGTCCGCTACCGCTTGATCTTGGCTTTCGCAAATATACGCAGGGCCTTCAAATACCCAAATGCTTTCGTCAACCCCCGAGGTTTTGACTACGCAGCCGTCTGCGGCAAGGTTGCCCGTCAGTACCGCAAGACCACCTTCGGTGGAGTAGGCATTAGCTAAGTTACGAATACAGCCTTCTGCACGGTCGTCGTCTACACTTGGCCAGCGAGTGGCTTGGCTAAAAGCCGTTTGTGTAGGAATGCCAGCAGGGCCGGCTTGGTAGAAGGTTTTTACAGCAGCGTCATCGGTAGTGGCGATGTCCCACTTAGCAATGCCCGCTGCCATGGTTGGGCTGTGAACGGTGGGTAGGTCTGCGTGTAATAAACCGGCGCGGTTGAGTTCGCCTAAAATGCCAAATACGCCACCGGCACGGTGCACATCTTCCATATGATACTTGGGTGTATTAGGTGCTACTTTACACAGCTGTGGCACTTTTCGAGACAGCAGGTCAATGTTAGACATGTCAAAGTCAACCTCGCCTTCTTGGGCCGCTGCTAATAAGTGCAAAATAGTGTTGGTAGAGCCACCCATGGCAATGTCTAAGCACATGGCGTTTTCAAAGGCTCTGAAGCTGGCGATATTGCGTGGCAAAGCGCCTTCGTCATCATTGTCGTAGTAACGCTTACATAGCTCAACTATGGTGCGGCCGGCTTGTAAAAATAATTCTTCACGATCGGCATGGGTGGCCAATAAGCTACCGTTACCAGGCAAAGATAAACCTAAGGCCTCGGTTAGGCAATTCATTGAGTTGGCGGTAAACATGCCAGAACAAGAGCCACAGGTTGGGCATGCAGAGCGTTCGTACTCGGCTACTTTTTCGTCACTCGCGGTGTCGTCTACGGCGATAACCATGGCATCAACCAAGTCGAGTTTACGTTCGCCTAGTTTGGTTTTACCGGCTTCCATAGGGCCGCCAGAAACGAAAACGCAGGGAATGTTTAGGCGCATAGCAGCTATTAACATGCCCGGGGTGATTTTGTCACAGTTAGAGATACATACCATGGCGTCGGCACAGTGAGCGTTTACCATGTACTCTACCGAGTCGGCAATAATATCTCGTGATGGCAGCGAATAGAGCATGCCGTCATGACCCATGGCAATGCCGTCATCAACAGCAATGGTGTTAAATTCTTTTGCCACACCGCCGGCTTTTTCTATCTCACGAGCTACCAGTTGCCCCATGTCTTTTAGGTGAACATGGCCAGGTACAAATTGGGTAAAGGAGTTAACTACGGCGATGATGGGCTTTTGAAAATCGGCATCAGTCATGCCAGTGGCGCGCCATAAAGCACGTGCGCCTGCCATGTTGCGGCCGGAAGTGGAGATTTTAGAACGATAAGCTGGCATGATAAAAGTATCTTTTAATAAGGTTTAGTGGCTAAAGTAATTGTTTACTAAAGACTTGGGAGTTACGTTGGAAATTATACAGAGACTGGCGGCTTGTGGGTAATTCTTCAAGCACAGCACTGACAAAACCATTTTCAATAAACCAATGCGATGAAGCAGTGGTGAGTACAAATAGGGTTTGCAATCCCATGTGACTGGATTGCTTTTCTATGTGTTTTAATAAGGTTTGGCCTCGATCGCCACCTCGGTAGCTAGAATCGATGGCCATGCAGGCTAATTCGCCCTGCCGTGCATCATCAAACGGATACAAGGCTGCACAACCAATAATAGCACCATCGCGCTCTATAACGCTAAAATAGTGTATTTCTGACTCGAGTAATTCACG
>CBDUDU010000113.1:0-4721 GCA_965366045.1 uncultured Oceanospirillaceae bacterium | reverse complement strand
TTATTAGGATCCAATTAGATCATGAGCTATCAATCCATTCCCGCTGGCAAAGATTTGCCTAACGATATTTACGTTGTTATCGAAATTCCTGCCAACAGCAGCCCGGTAAAGTACGAAATCGACAAAGACGCAGACGCCTTATTTGTTGATCGCTTTATGGCATCACCCATGTTTTACCCAGCCAACTACGGCTACATCAACAACACTCTTGCGGATGACGGCGATGCCCTAGACGTATTGGTTGTAACTCCTTACCCAGTGGTGCCAGGTAGCGTAATCCGCTGTCGCCCTGTTGGCGTTTTGAACATGACTGATGAAGCCGGCGAAGATGCAAAGCTATTGGCTGTACCACATGAAAAACTGACTCAAGCCTACAACGATGTACAAGACATTGCAGACTTACCTGATTTGCTACTTAATCAAATTAAAGAGTTCTTTGAAAACTACAAGAACCTAGAAAAAGGCAAGTGGGTTAAGGTAGAAAGCTGGGAAGGCGCTGAGTCTGCCAAGGCTAAAATCCAAGTTGCAGCCGCTGCTTACAAAGGCTAATACGCCTTTGTTGTATGGATTGAAACTTCGCTTTGCTCCTCGCAATGACCGTATTATTGCGAGTGCAACGCGGCAATCCATTGCGTTACCCCTGCGTCAATAAACCACGCAAATCAATAATGGCTGCATTGGCTCTAGAAATATAAGACGCCATCACCAACGAGTGATTAGCCACCAATCCAAAACCCGAACCATTCATAATCATCGGACTCCACACGGTTTCCTGCGTGGCCTCTAGCTCGCGAATAATTTGTCGCAAACTCACCAGCGCATTCTTCTTTTCCAATACTGGCGCAAAATCCACTTCCACGGCATGTAACAACTGCACCAAAGCCCAACTTGCGCCACGAGCCTCGTAAAATACGTCATCAATCTCTGACCAAGGTGTCTTTATTTCTAACTCAGCGGCGTTACTTGTGGACTGTGTGGCCGCGCTATCCCCGGCTAAGTCGGTGTTTAAACGCTTTTGGCCCACACTCGCACTCAATCGTTGGGACAAACTTCCTAAACGCGTTTCAACATCGCCCAACCAGCGGGTTAAGTTGTCGGCCCTAGCATAAAATTGGGCCTGACCTTGCTGCTGATCTGTCAAACGCTGCAAATAACGGGTCAGCGCCTGTTTGCCGGTTTGGTACTCACCTTCGGTGGAGGGCAAAAGCCAACTATCACTGTCAAAGTTAAACTGCGGTTCAGCAATAGCCAAATCAGCGTCTTCGGTAGATTGGGATTGCGAACGACTAAAGTCTTTACGCATAGCCCGAGACATGTCACGAATCTGAATAAGGACACCAAACTCCCAGTTAGGGATATTATCCATAAATGCGCCGGGCAAAATCATGTCATTGGTCAAATAACCGCCCGGCTTATCGGTTAATGTAGTGGCTAAATGCAGCAGCGTTTGGGTGGTGGCCGCACCTGTGAGCGCACTCATGCTTGGTGGTTTCGCCAAATCTGGCTCACTGTTCCAGTAAAAACCCAGCACCAATGCCACTAATAAGTAGATAACCAATACTACAGCCAAACCCCGCAACAGCCAGTGACTGCCGTCAAAGTAATCTTCTTTTATGTTTCTAAATCCTTGTTTTAACTGCGGCATCGTTGGTCCTTTATGTAAAATGCGTTGTAGGTGCCATATGGTGCTAATTGGCATAAACTTCAAGCTCATCCATGCGCGCAATATAGCTAGCCTCTATACGAGCCGGAGCACCACGCTTTATATTGGCCCGTATACGCAGCTCAGGGTCTGCACTGTTCATGGTTTGATAAAGCCACCGAGCTTGGGCGTCTTTAGGTGCAACTATTAACATAGTCGCCTTGATGGATTGTGCCTTCAATGCCAACCGCGTCAACCATGCAACCGTAACCTCATCTTGTTGCCGCAGCTGAGTCGATGTCAGGGCCAAAATCTGCGTGCGTAATGCTGGAGCTTGTGTCTCGGGCATACTCTGCATGGCGGCTTTAGGTTTCGGCTGGCGAGCAGTAACTAGCTTGAGCATGGCAGGCGCCTCTGCATGAGCGGGCAATACCCCTAGCGCCCGCGACAAATACACCTGAGCCTGTGCAACTTTGCCTTGTTTTAAGCTACGTCTAACTAACTCATAGTAGCGCTGCACAATTTGCTCTAAGGCCACCAAGGCCTGAGGGTTTTTGGGTTGTTTTACTAACACACGCTGTAAATAGTCGTAGGCGCTGTTACCTTTAGGGGTAGTCAGCCTGTCCTGACTAAACGCCCAACCCGCCTCGCCCAGCAAAAAAGACACCGTGTCTTTAATTGCCGGCGTTTTTGTTGGTTGCTTGGCAATCGACACATCGGTTTTGCGGCCAACTACCTCAGTGGTACTAGCGGTCATCGCAGTGCTAGTTTTTGGTATTGTTTTTGGTATTGTTTTTGGTATTGTTTTTGGTATTGATGTTGATGTTGATGTTGATGTTGATGTTGATGTTGATGTTGATGTTGATGTTGATGTTGCTTGGATCGAAGGCGCTGATATTTCAACCACCCCTGACGGTTGCGCCGGGCTTGGTTCAACCTGAACACTGGCCTCCAAAGCTGGCTTGATTTCAGGCGAAGAACAGCCGGTTATCGACAATAACAACGCTAATAGCATACCCCCAAATACACGCTGCTGAGACGAAAACTGGATAAAGTACATAGAACGACCTAAAGTGATTTAGCCTACCTAGAGTATCAGATTAGACACGCCGTCTCTAGGATTAAATAAATTACAAAAACTTCGGCAAATTTCCTGCAACATGCTATCATCTCCATATAACTTCAATATTTTGCTGCAGGCTTGGATAGATTTTAATGGCTCAAATCTTGCTACTTAACGGTCCCAACCTCAACCTTTTAGGGCAACGGGAACCCGGCATTTACGGCTCTCTCACGTTGGCGCAGATCGAATCTCAATGCCAGCAGCAATGTCAACAAGCCAAAGTCACTCTCGACTGCCTACAAAGCAACGCTGAACACAAACTTATCCAAGCCATTCACACTGCAGCCAATCAGTCTGTAGAATTTATTGTTATCAACCCAGCTGCATTCACCCACACCAGCGTCGCCTTAAGAGATGCCTTGTTGGGCGTTAACATCCCGTTTATTGAAGTGCATTTAAGTAATGTGCATCAACGCGAAACATTTCGCCATCATTCCTATTTATCCGACATTGCCCAGGGCGTTATTTGCGGCCTAGGTGCTGACGGTTACCGTTTTGCTATGGACGCCGCCATTGGCCGTCTGAGCAGTTAATTATTATAAAATCATAGAGAGATCCCATGGATATTCGTAAAGTTAAGAAACTCATCGAGTTGCTAGAAGAATCTGACATCAACGAAATTGAAATTAAAGAAGGCGAAGAATCAGTACGTATTAGCCGTGGCTCACCGGGCATGATGATGACTACTGCAGCACCTGTAATGCAAGCCGCTCCAGTTGCAGCCGTTGCTGCACCAGCCGCCGCTCCAAGCGCACCTGCTGCCCCAGCCATAAGCGGCCATGCCGTTGTCTCGCCCATGGTTGGTACCTTCTACCGCTGCCCTTCACCAGGTGCACCAGCGTTTGCTGAAGTAGGCCAAGCTGTGAAAGAAGGTGACGTCATTTGTATCATTGAAGCCATGAAGATGATGAACCAGATTGAAGCCGACAAGTCAGGCACCATTACTGCGGTATTAGTTGAAGACGGCGAAGCCGTTGAATTTGATCAACCGCTGGTCACCATTGCCTAACCACCGGAGTTTCCCATGTTAGATAAAGTTGTAATTGCTAACCGTGGAGAAATTGCCCTACGTATATTACGTGCCTGTAAAGAACTAGGCATTAAAACCGTAGCGGTTCACTCCAAAGCAGATAAAGACCTAATGCACGTACGTTTGGCTGACGAAGCTGTATGTATTGGGCCTAACTCATCGACAGAAAGCTACTTAAACATTCCGCGCATTTTATCTGCTGCTGAAGTTACCGACGCTACGGGCATTCACCCAGGCTACGGCTTCTTAGCAGAAAACGCAGACTTTGCGGAAATGGTAGAAAGCAGTGGCTTTACCTTTATTGGGCCTACAGCGGCCACCATCCGCGTGATGGGCGATAAGGTTGCTGCCATTAAAGCCATGCAAAAATCAGGTGTACCTACAGTACCTGGTTCCAACGGCCCGCTAGATGACAACGCCGAACGCACCATGCGAATCGCTAAAGAAATCGGCTATCCAGTTATCATCAAAGCCTCCGCTGGTGGCGGTGGTCGAGGCATGCGTGTTGTACATAGCGAAGCGGCACTCATTAACTCCATTTTTGTGACCAAAGCGGAAGCTAAAGGCGCCTTTGGTAATGATGTGGTATACATGGAAAAGTTCTTAGAGAACCCACGCCATGTAGAAGTGCAAATTTTGGCCGACGGCCAAGGTGGCGCTATTCACCTATTTGACCGAGACTGCTCGATGCAGCGTCGCCATCAAAAAGTAGTGGAGGAAGCCCCAGCACCGCACATGGACGAAGCCGCACGACAGCAAGTACTCAAGAGCTGTACCGATGCCTGTTTAGAAATTGGTTACCGAGGAGCCGGCACCTTCGAATTTTTGTATGAAGACGGTGGTTTTTACTTTATCGAAATGAACACTCGTGTTCAGGTTGAGCACCCGGTTACAGAAATGATTACTGGTGTAGACATCATTAAAGA
>CBDUDU010000112.1:0-4734 GCA_965366045.1 uncultured Oceanospirillaceae bacterium | reverse complement strand
CGTGATCAAGGCGTGAAAAAAGGCGACAGGGTGGTGATTTATATGCCCATGGTGATGGAAGCCTCGATTGCTATGTTAGCTTGCGCGCGTTTAGGCGCGGTGCATTCAGTAGTGTTTGGCGGTTTTGCTGCGGCTGAACTGGCCGTGCGTATCGACGATGCTCAACCCACAGCAATTATTAGTGCCTCTTGCGGTATTGAAGTGGCCAAAGTCATTGCTTACAAACCCTTGTTGGATGAAGCCTTAGACCTCGCTCAGCATAAAGTGAAAAGCGTAGTGGTATTGCAAAGGCCACAACTAAAGGCAGATTTACAAGCAGGGCGAGACCACGGCTGGCTCAGTTTAATAGCCCAAGCAAAAATTAGAAATGATGTGGTGGAGGCAGTATCGGTACTAGCCACCGACCCGCTGTATATCCTCTACACCTCTGGAACTACGGGCAAACCTAAAGGCATCGTGCGTGACAACGGCGGCCATGCGGTGGCCCTCAACTACACCATGAAAGCCATTTACAACATGGATGCGGGCGACGTATTTTGGGCCGCATCTGACGTGGGTTGGGTGGTAGGCCATGCCTACATCGTTTATGGCCCATTGATTGCCGGCTGTACGAGTATTTTGTACGAAGGCAAACCGGTGATGACGCCTGATGCGGGTGCATTTTGGCGCGTGATCGAAGAATATAAGGTTAAAGCTATTTTTTCTGCGCCAACGGCATTCCGAGCCATTAAAAAAGAAGACCCACAAGGCGAGTTGCTCAAAAAATATGACATAAGCAGCTTACAAACCGTATTTATGGCGGGTGAGCGTTTAGATCCCCCTACCTACGACTGGGCGGTAGAAACCATTGGCCGTCCAGTAGTGGATCACTGGTGGCAAACAGAAACCGGTTGGTCCATCTGTGCTAACCCTGTGGGTTTGGATGATTTGCCCGCCAAGCCAGGCTCTTCTACAGTGCCTATTGCTGGCTACGATTTACACGTGTTATCTGATGCGGGCGAACCTGTAGGCGCTAATGTAAAAGGCAACATCGCCTTAAAACTGCCATTACCCCCTGGTTGTTTAGTGGGTATTTGGGGCGACGAGGGCCGTTTGCACGGCTCTTACCTAAAAGAGTTCCCAGGCTACTACACCTCGGGTGATGGCGGCTACCGAGATGAAGATGGGTATGTATTTATTATGGGTCGCACTGACGACGTTATTAATATTGCTGGCCACCGTTTGTCGACCGGCGAAATGGAAGAAGTTGTGGGTGCCCATGAGATGGTGGCCGAGTGCGCCGTAGTGGGTGTTCAAGACTCACTAAAAGGACAACTGCCTATGGCGCTCGTATTGTTGAAGGCCGGTGCAGAAATAGAGGATCCGCAATTAGGCAAAGAACTGGCAGCGATGTTGCGTAAAACCATTGGCCCTATTGCGGTACTCAAAAGCGCGCACATTGTGCCTCGCTTACCAAAAACTCGGTCTGGAAAAATACTTCGCAAAATCATTCGCAATATTGCTAACGGCGAAACCTATGTGGTGCCTTCCACCATAGACGACCCAGCCAGCCTAGATGAAATTAAGGTGTTGGTGAGTAGCAAGTAAGTAATAGAAGTACCTGACTTAGTGGCAATGCTGATCGACCAACGCTTGTAATAAGTCTACGAAGTAGGCGAAGTCATAGGTGTGTAGGTCGGCGACTTTGCCAGCGTCGTCCAGTAACCGTACTTGAATAATGTCTTGTAAGTGAGGGTTAGCCTCGAACTCAAGTACTTCGGTGGCTGACATCGGGCCGCCTTGTAATTGTAACGAGTGTACCGAGGCGGCACTGAGTTGTGAGAAGTACTCGCTACGGGTGGCACAAAGGTATCGCTTGGCGGCCACATGATGGCGCACACACTGAGTCACCTTTTCTGGAAAGAATGGCGCCAGCACCTTGGCACCAAACACTTCGTGTCGCCGGTCATGGGTATCAGTCATGGCAAAGGTGCCAAATTCACTGGTGAAATGGCCAATGTCATGCAATAAGGCCGCTGCAATCACAGAGTTAGACAGGCCTTGGTGCACCGCAAGGGAAGCTCCTTGTAACATATGTTGAGCCATAGTCACCGGTTCGCCTAAATATTCTTCGGCCCCACAGTGCTGAAAAACGTTACCTAAATGGGCCACAATATCGCTGGCGGTGAGTTGTTTAAATCGGCTTTTCATCAGCCTTATCCTGTTGCCTTGTTGAGTACGGCTAAACGCGAACGTAAGCCATCCATGTCTGCATAGCAGCCTTGTAACCAGCGTGTGCCTGCCCCAGAAAATGCCTTTCGAGCATGTAGCACGCGGGTATTATCAAGCACAAAGCAGTCGCCTGGTTTAAGCCTAAAACCCACTTCCGAAGCAGGGTGGTCTATAATTTCGCCTAGTCGCCGATACGCTTCATAGTAGTCAGCCATATGTTCAAAGGGAATCTCGGTAAAGGGGGCAGCTGAGCGGTTGTTAAAACGAATGCCTTGTAACTGGCCGTCGGACGCTAGCTCAATCATAGGCCGCTTAGACTGCAAACACACACCGGCTTCGCCAGCATACTCAAAGCGCGCGCAATAACGGCTTAATAAATCAAAAGCGTGGGGATTTTCTTGTTGTAATTGCCTTGCCGCGTTAAAACCATCGACCAACACATTGTCGCCCCCGGGCGCCGAGCTTTCTAGGCAATAGAGCACTTGAATGGTGGGCACAGGATCGCGGTAAGGGTTGTCTGTGTGGGCTTGCAAGGCTAACCCGGTAAAGGCCAAGTTAGTGGGTTTTTCTTCAACACGCACTTCGAAAATACGGCCGTAGTTGGTTTCGCGCAGGTGGCCAAATAAATCCACTACTTGAGTTAAGGCGCCCGCCGTTATAGGTCCACCATTGAGCTTGGCAAAACCAAAGCGTGCAATGTCCGCAAGCCATGCCTGCAAGGCCAGTGGGGAGTTTGAAACCGCATCAAAGTCAGCTTCGGGTAATTGGCCCATCAGGTTATTATTCCACAGGCTTTGGCTAGCGGGGAGCCAACCTTTGGTGCTGGCTTGTGGTTTGTCGTAGGCATGGGCGGCGAGCCAAGCTAATGGAAAGCTCACGGTTTTATGCTCAGGCACAAAGGTGACTTGTAATGCGTCGGCGGTTACTCGGGCATGGCTTATGTAGGTGGTGAAGTCGATGTCGCGTAAGGCGATTAAACGTTGGCCGTTACTGCTGCTTTTTGTAGCGTCATCTAAGGCGTTGTCGCGTAACCAAAGGGCATGAAAACGGGTGGTTTTGTTGGCGGCGGTGAGGCTCACAACGAGCCCGTCTGAGCTCAAAGAGGCGAGAGACATACCTATTTCCTAATTGATGTTGATTAACTCAGTTTAAGTTAGATAAAACATAAGTTATATTTACTTAAATTAAACCTAAGATGTGGTTTTGATTATGGCAGATGACAAGTTTAACGATTTGCCCTTGGAATGGGTGCGGGCTTTTGAGGCCGCTGGACGTTTAGGTAGTTTTACCGCCGCGGCGCAAGAAACTGGCTTAACTCAGGCGGCAATAAGCCAGCGCATAGGTTATTTAGAACGTCGTTTGGCGTATAAATTGTTCTTACGAAAACCTAGGGGGGTGGCCTTAACGGTAGATGGTGAGGCTTGGTTGCCGTATGTATCCAGCGGCCTTAATACTATTGGCCAAAGCTCGGCTCAATTGTTTGGCTTACGGCGTACACAGATCACGATTGCCGCCAGCGCCTCGATGATTCAGCATTGGTTAACGCCACGTTTAGTGAACCATAACAAACCCTTGCAATTGACCTTTAGCACCATGGTGGTCGAAGCTGATTTCAAGCAGCAAACGGCTGACGTGGAAGTGAGGTATGGTACCGGCCAGTGGGCTAACCGCACCTGCACGCCTTTATTTGCAGAACAACTCACACCTTTGGTAAGCCCCGCTTTGTTAGCCAGCGTTAAACATTGGCAGCAGTTGCCCAAGTTAGCGGTGTCTGGCCCGCGCTTGGGTTGGCACGATTGGGCGCAATTCACTGGTGATGCAGCAAACCCCATGTCGCTCTATCGATTCGACTCACAAACCTGTGCCTTGGCGGCAGCGCAACAAGGTTTGGGTGTGGTGTTGGCATCCTTGCCGTTGGCGCAGCAAGCGCTTAAGTCCGGCGAGTTGGTGGAGTTATCGCAGCAGCGTCTCATCAGTGCTGCGGGGCCTTGGTTAACGGCACCAAAAGAACAACTGTCTCAACTAGATTGGCAACAGTTAAGTGATTTGTTTTGTCGCTAAATCTGGAACTACCTACCGGCCTAGGCGCCTACCAAACCAATGAGCTAAACGCGCTCCGGTATTGTAGTAGTGCGCTTTAATAGGCGAAAAGTGGTCGGCTTTAGGTAAGGTGATAGCCACCGGTAAGCTAGCGGGGTCTGCGCCCATGGCCCATTGCGCTGCGGCTTTACCCAGCACCGTAGCAGGGCCAATGCCACGGCCGCTATAGCCGTAGAGACTGATCGCTTGGGGGCCAATGTGGGCTATTTTTGGCAGGTGATCTGGGGTCATGGCGATGCAGCCACTCCAGACATACTGAAATTGGTAATCGGTGACTTGTGGGAATAAGGCTTTGAGTTGCCGGTGGGCCCAATTGACGTGGGTTTGTTTGCCCGCGTCTTCTACACAACCTACACCACCAATAATAAGCCGTCCCTCATTATCCAGCCTAAACGACGACATCACCTGCGCCGTGTCCCAACA
>CBDUDU010000111.1:0-4871 GCA_965366045.1 uncultured Oceanospirillaceae bacterium | reverse complement strand
TATGGATAAGCTTCCTTGTTTTTGTTGTTTGATGTTTAGCATAACAGAGAAAAATGCAAAGGCGAGGGCTTTTAAAACCCAGAAAGCATCCCATCTATATAGTTATAGTCATTATCAAACAATACCTTACGCAGGAATACCGCCATGAGTCTCGAACCCAGCCAACCCAATCAGCATGAGTGGAAAGTTATTAGTGGGTTAGTTGATGGTATCCAGCGAGAACAAAAACGCGCACGGCGTTGGGGTATTTTCTTTAAAAGCCTAACCTTTGTCTTTGTATTTTCTGTGTTAGCGATGGTGTTGGGTGGTAATGATGTAGACGCCATGGCAGAGGCGCAAGATCATGTGGCCGTAGTGGATGTGTTCGGGCCAATTATGGCGGGTGCCGAGGCCAGTGCAGAGCAACTATTGCCGGCATTGTCGGAGGCGTTTGAAGCCGCCAACTCAAAAGCAGTGCTACTCAATATTAACAGCCCAGGTGGTAGTCCTGTACAGGCGGGTATTGTGTTTGATGAACTGCAGTTGATGAAGCTGAAATACCCCAGCAAGCCGGTATATGCCGTGATTGCTGATGTGGGAGCCTCTGGTGCTTATTATATTGCCGCGGCAGCCGACTTTATCTATGCCGATAAAGCCAGTATGGTGGGCTCAATTGGGGTTGTTGGCAGCGGCTTTGGATTTGACCAATTGATTGAAAAGTTAGGTGTAGAGCGCAGGACTTATACAGCCGGTGGCAATAAAGATTTTTTGGATCCGTTTTTGCCAGAAAAGACTGCTCATAAGGCGATATTTCAAGGCTTATTGGGTGATATTCATGAGCAATTTATCAGCCAAGTCGAGTTTGGAAGAGGCGATCGCTTGAGCGATGATCCAGCACTATATTCAGGCGCGTTTTGGCATGGCCACAAAGCCTTGGAACTGGGTTTGATTGATGGATTAGGCAATTTACACAGCGTTGCGCGGGATCAAGTCGGTGTGTCAAAAAAGGTTTGGTATGCAGCTCCAAAAACGCCGTTGGAGCAGGTGATAGACGAGCTGGGTGCACAAACCCAAAGCAGTATTTCTTGGGGCCTGAGTCAAACGCTTAATCGTCCGCTACAACTCCATTAAGGCCTTGAATTAGGTGGTAAATTGGTTAAATTGCAAAAAAGCTAACAATAACGCTAAATATTGCTAATTCAATGCTGTTTTTCTTTGACATAAGGCGGGTAGATGACTAATATATCGCGCCATGTTTGAGACACCTTTACCCCCATTTTTGGACCCGCGCAAATTGTGTGATGGCCAGCAAACCATTACCGGTCACGTTGAATTAGTCAGCTTGGCAGGGTTTTGTAGCTACCTACAGTCGGACCAAGGTCGGGTAAATGTTGAGTTGCACTTTGCTCGTGATAACGCCCATCGGCCGGTTATTACAGGTAAATCTTCAATTGAAGGTGTGCAAATTGCGTGTCAACGCTGTTTAGATGCCATTAGCCTTGATATAATGGCAGACATAAACGTGGCAATTGTGCTCACAGAAGAGCAAGCAGAAAAGCTTCCCGCAGAATATGACCCTTGGTTATTGGAAGATAAGAAGCTTGCTATGAATGAGTTTATTGATCACGAAATGATTTTGAATATACCCATTGTGGCCTATCATTCGGATTGTGAAGTTGCATCCAATTTTGGCGGCAAAGAAACCGTGCAGGAAAAGCCGAATCCTTTCGAAGGGCTGCAGGCTTTACTGCAAAAAGATTAGTTTACCAATTAGGAGTTTTCAGCCATGGCTGTACAAAAGAGCAAAGTAACCCGTTCTAGGCGTGGACAACGTCGTTCACACGATGCCCTAGGCACTGCCACTTTGGCAGTTGATTCTACTACAGGTGAAACTCACCGTCGTCACCATGTAACAGCCGATGGCTTTTACAAGGGTCGTCAGGTAGTTAACCAAGACGCCGAGTAATTTGTCGGCGTCTTACACCCTTGCACTTGACGCAATGGGTGGGGACTTAGGTCCCAAAACCAGCCTCGAGGCAGCACTTGCTTGCCTCGAGCGCCATCCCCGCTTGACCCTACTCTGGGTTGGACCTGAATCTGCACTTGCACCAATGCTGACTGCAGTCGATGAAAAACAAATACCTCTGTTAAAACGCCTACATTTGATTGACGCTTCTCAAGTGGTCGAAAAAACCGACGATTTAATGGTGATTTTAAGGCAAAAACAAGATTCCTCAATGTATCTGGCCCTAGCACTGGTTGCTGATGGCAAGGCTCATGCCTGTGTAAGTGGTGGTAGTTCGGCCGCGCTAATGGCCTTAAGTCGCCACTTAATTAAGATGCTGCCAGGTTACGAAAGGCCTGCATTTGCAAGTCATATACCCACACGAAACGGCATGTGTTTAGTTTTGGATATTGGCGCCAACCTCAGTCCAAGTGGCGAACAGTTGTATCAATTTGGCCAGCTGGGTCAGGCACTTGAGTCTAGTTTGCAAAAAAATCCGCAGGTCAGTTTGAAGTTGCTTAATATTGCCACCGAAGTCGGCACTGGTCAGGATCAGGTGCAAGCAGCCGATGCCTTGCTAAGTGCAGACCCTAAGCTAAACTACTTGGGTTATGTAGAGCCCCAAGAGGTATTCGACGGACAAGCTGATATTGTGGTTTGTGATGGCTATACCGGTAATATTTTGATTAAATCAGGCGAGGGCGTTAGCAATATGTTGGCGCAGCGTTTTAATGAAGATTTGCAGCGCAGTGACCTTACGCCTCAGCAGATTGAGCGCATTATGCAAGCTTGGCAGTTTCAATTTGATCCAGACCGACTTAACGGCGCGTTTTTGTTAGGTTTACAAGGTCTGGTGGTTAAGTCTCATAGTTACGCCAATACTACAGCCTTAACCTGCGCCATTGAGGCGACACAAGATTACGTTGAAATGCAAGTCGCTAAGCGACTGCAAAACGACACTACATTTCAATAAAAACTAGTACTAAGGACAATCCATGAGTTCTCGTATCGCATTTGTATTTCCAGGCCAAGGCTCACAAAGTGTTGGCATGTTGGCCGAGTTAGGTCAGCAGCATGCTGTTGTTAAGCACACCTTCGAAGAAGCAAGCCAAGCGTTAGGTTATGACCTTTGGCAACTGGTTCAAAAAGATTCCGAAGGCCAGCTTAACCAAACCCATATTACTCAGCCTGCACTATTAACCGCCAGTGTGGCGCTATGGCGTTTGTGGCAGCTCAGTGGGGGTGCCACGCCTGTTGTCATGTCAGGCCACAGTTTGGGTGAATACTCAGCGTTAGTTTGTGCTGGCGCATTAGATTTTACCGATGCGGTCAAGTTGGTTCAAGCTCGCGGTCAGTTTATGCAGTCTGCGGTACCCGCTGGTGAAGGCGCCATGGCGGCGATCATCGGTTTGGCCGATGCCGACATTACGACTGCTTGTGAGGCCTCGGCCCAGGGCCAAGTGGTTACCCCCGTGAATTATAACTCACCGGGCCAGGTGGTCATCGCAGGCTCTAAAGCGGCCGTTGAACGGGCTATGGTTGCGTGTAAGGATGCGGGTGCTAAGCGTGCTTTGCCGTTACCTGTGAGTGTGCCTTCACACTGTGCGCTTATGCAGCCAGCGGCAGAAAAATTAAAAGCCATGTTAGCCGATATCACCGTGTCGGTGCCCAACATTGCAGTAGTGCAAAACGTTGATGCTAAGCCTGTGGAGTCGGCGGCAGCTATTGTTGATAATCTAGTGGCGCAATTGTATCAACCGGTGTTGTGGACCCAATGTGTAACAGCCATGGCCACAAGTGGCGCCGAGCTTGTGATAGAATGCGGGCCAGGCAAAGTCCTTACCGGCTTAAATAAGCGAATTGATAAAACCTTACAAGCTGCTGCAATTAATGATGCAGCTTCTTTGGCAGCGGCTTTAGAACTCTAATAAACGGAACAAATTATGTTGGCAATTGATGGCAAAGTAGCACTCGTTACAGGCGCGACTCGCGGCATAGGTAAAGCGATTGCTTTGCAGCTGGCTTCCCAAGGTGCGATAGTGATTGGTACGGCTACTTCAGATAGTGGGGCTCAGGCCATTACCCAAGCCTTAAAAGATGCGGGTAACGCGGGTACTGGCATGGTGTTAAACGTATCAGACTCAGAATCGGTAGACACAACACTGAAGGCCATCGTTGAGGCCTTTGGTGCGCCCACTATTCTTGTCAATAATGCCGGCATTACCCGTGATAACTTGCTGATGCGCATGAAAAACGATGAGTGGGATGATGTGGTTAATACCAACATGAGTTCTATCTTCCGCATGTCTAAGGGTTGTTTGCGTGGCATGACCAAAGCCCGTTGGGGCCGAGTCATTAACATTAGCTCTGTGGTGGGTTCCATGGGCAATATGGGTCAAGCCAACTACGCCGCTGCCAAAGCGGGTGTGGAAGGCTTTAGTCGTGCTATGGCGCGTGAAGTGGCTTCTCGAAATGTCACCGTTAACTCGATTGCCCCCGGATTTATCGCTACCGATATGACTGAAGCCTTGGGCGATGAGCAAAAAGACGTATTGCGTAAACAAATTCCATTGCAGCGTTTGGGTGCGCCAGAAGATATTGCTAACATTGTTGGCTTTTTGGCCAGTGAGGCTGGGGCATACATTACCGGTGAGACTATCCATGTGAATGGCGGCATGTATATGAGCTAAGTCCTTAAATTGGCCAGCTTTTGTCGCTTTGTGTCGCACATATTAGCGTTTTAAGGTTGCAATTTTGGTCAGTTTGTAGATAATAGCTGCACTCTATGCTGAGTAGAAAGTAGAATTTATTTTGCGGAATTCTCCGCCCTCTATTTTCTAGGTTAACCGTTGCCTTTTTAGAGGTTCAACGGCGTATAAGAACCAAT
>CBDUDU010000110.1:0-4987 GCA_965366045.1 uncultured Oceanospirillaceae bacterium | reverse complement strand
GTTTTTGGGTTGAGGTAATAGTAGTCTACAGATTGCGGTTTGATATCTTGGTAGGGAGTATAAGCTAAGTTTTTCATCAACTCACCCCACACTTTAAGCGCACCACTTGCACCTGTCAGCGGCGTCGGTTTAGTATCTTCTCGGCCCAACCAAGTGGTGGCCACATATTGACCACTAAAGCCAGAAAACCAACTGTCTCGCTGGTCATTGGTAGTGCCCGTTTTGGCAGCCACCTGCTGTTGCTTGGGCAGATATCGATAAACACCTCTGGCGGTACCTACCGTTGCCACTTTACGCATTTCTTGCTGCAGCAAATATACCGACTCATTGCTCGCCGCTTGGCGTACCGCATAAGGAAAGTGGCTCAACAATACTCCGTTGGCCTCGGTCACCTGACGCACTAATGTTAAAGGGCTATAGAAGCCGTTGCCAGCAATAGTTTGATATACTTGATTGACGTTTAACGGCGACATCTCAACCGCCCCTAACAACACGGAAGGGTATGCCGGTATGTTGCCTTCGGCGCCGAGCTGATGTAATTGTGCCACCACTTGCTCAACACCCACGTCTAAGCCTAAGCGCACATTGGCCTGATTGTACGACTTAGCTAACGCCTGATACATAGGCACCACACCATGGGATGTTAGGTCATAATTTTTCGGTTCCCATACGCTGCCGTCTGCTTGAGGTACCGCAACAGGGGCATCATCAACGGCACTCATTAGATGATAACGGCCCGATTCTAGGGCGCTTAAATGCACCACAGGTTTAAGTAATGAACCCACTTGGCGGGTTTTATCTAAAGCCCAGTTATGGCCTGCATAACCACCGTCTTTATCTCCCACTAGCGCCAATAGCTCTCCGCTGTCACGCTGACTCACCACTAACGCGCCTTGTAGCGAATCAAGCCCTTTATGCTGCTGTTGGAGTTGCTTAACCTGGCTTCGCATGGCTAGATCCGATTGGTGTTGAATCCATGGGTCTAAACTAGTCAAGATACGTAAGCCGTGACTACTTAGGGCCGATGCAGGGTAGTGCTGTTGCAACTGTTGACGCACAACATCCATATAAGCCGGGTACCGGCTCACTTGCTGGGCTGTACTCAAGTCCAAGGGCAAAGCTTGATACTGTTGCTTTTGTGTCTCGGAAATGAGGCCCTGGTGGGCTAATACCGACAACACCAAGTTACGTCGTTGCATGGCACGCTTAGGGTGGCGCTGCGGATTATAATAAGATGGCCCCTTAACCAGCCCCACCAGCAAAGCCACTTGATGCAAACGCAGTTCACTCACGGGTTGGCCAAAATAAAAGCGGCTCGCCAAACCAAAACCATGAATTGCGCGCTTACCGGCTTGGCCAACAAATACTTCGTTAAGGTACACCTCCAGCACTTCGTCTTTGCTGTAATGTAAATTCAACAACAGGGCCATGGGGGCCTCTACCAGCTTGCGCCACAGGGTTTGCCGGTCGGTTAGATAAAAGTTTTTGACCAGCTGCTGGGTAAGGGTACTGCCGCCTTGTACGATCGCGCCGGCTTTTAGATTAGCCCACATCGCTCGGGCAATGCCCCATGGCGACACCCCGTAATGCTGGTAATATTGCCGATCTTCCACCGCTAATAAAGTTTCTATAAAACCATTAGGCAGGTCGTCTAACTGGATCAACTCTCGGTCTTCGTTATGGACCGGATAAATTCCACCCACCAACTGCGGCTCTAATCTCAACACAGCTATGGATTGGCCATTGAGTTGACGCAAGGCCTGCACTTTGTTGTTGGCAATATTCACCTGTGCTAAGCGGCTGGCTTGGTCACCATCAACAAACCGAAAGCCGCGGCTGTAAATAGCAATGCCGGAAGCGGTTTTTTGCACCTGCCCAGGTGCCTTGGCTTGATTAACCCAGCGATAACCCAGCTGTTTTAGCTCGTAGTTTAATTGTCCATGCGCCAATTGCTGACCAGTAAACAACTCCAAAGGGCGCGCATACACTTTAGCAGGTAATGACCAGCGATGGCCTTCGAACCGGTGCCGAATTTGGGCATCCAAATAGACCATAGCAACGGCCCCCAATATCAACAATACGGTCGCCAGCTTTAACAACCACGACCATGATATCCAGCTCTTGGGATTGGTTTTTCGGCCCGACGCGGTCCTTTTTCTAGTCAAAATCAATGTCCATTTCTGTTATACTTGGTGTTTGTTTCACTGCTTGTTTTGGCCAATTTATATGTCTCTATCTGCGGTTAATAGTCTACTTATTGCGAGTCATGAGCTCGAAGAACAGCAATGCAAAGGTTTTGTTCATGAGGGTATCAACCTCTTTATCGTGCGCCACCAAGGCCAAGTTGTGGCGTACCTCAATAGCTGCCCCCATCGCAAAGTACCGCTGGAGTGGTTGGCCGATCAATTTTTGGACTACGATAAACAATTCATTCAATGTGCCACCCATGGCGCATTATTCACCATTGATTCAGGCCTATGTGTTAGCGGACCTTGTAACCGTCAATCACTGCAGCGCCTTGCCATAGAAGAGCGTGATGGTGGCATCTACTTATTGTCTAAGTCAGTGATTTAACTGTACTGGTAAGCGGCGCACTAACGCCATGCTGGTTAAACTAATGTCGGCACCATAGGCTAGCACTTCCACGCCAGATTGCATGGCCCAAATTAAACTATCTGCGTAGGCCGGATCGATACTCCATGCCGGAGCCACACGATCAATACCCGTGTGGGCCACACAATACACCAATACGGCTCGATGACCTTGATCTACCATGGCCACCAATTCGCGTAAGTGTTTGCGGCCGCGCTCTGTCACTGCGTCTGGAAATAGGCCTAAACCGTCTTCTGCCTTAAGGGTGACATTTTTAACTTCCACATAACAATGTGGCACCGGGCCCTTCTGAGTCAACAGAATATCGATACGACTATTCTCCTGCCCGTACTTCACCTCCGTTTGTAGTTGATCATAACCCTGCAACTCTTGTATCACGCCGTTATTAATGGCTTCTACCACTAGGCCATTGGCACGCTGGGTATTAATACAGGCTAGGTACTGGTTTTCAACCTCCACCAACTCCCAGGTACAGGGGTATTTACGTTTAGCATTAGCAGAGTCCCAATACCAAATACGGCTACCTGGTTGGGCGCAATTTTTCATGGAACCGGTATTAGGACAATGCAAAGTCAAGTCCGTTCCCGAATGACACACCACATCGGCCAAAAACCGTTTGTAGCGTAGCTGCAGCGTTGCTTCTTGTAATGGCAAAGAGAAATCCATTAATTATCTCCAATCATCAAAACCATGGTGTATGATATTAATTGGCCAAATCAGCCAAAGCCTATAAATTGTAACTGAAAAATCACTAAAACGACGGCATTAAGATAGAAAATAGGCTAAAATTACTTCGGTATCGGTTAAAATACATCTAGATTTAAGCGCCATATTCTGCTATTTTGTCGCCCTAATTCGTACCCACAGCCAAAGGGCCGAGATATTCGGTTTGTAACTCCGAAGTCAATCAGCCCCTAAAACATTGAACCAAGCTATGTCAAAAGCAAATGCATCACTGTTAAAACACTACACCCCTTACAAGATGAAGAGAGGTGAAGAGTACATGAACCCAGGCCAGCGAGAGCACTTTAAGCAGATCTTGCACGCCTGGAAACAAGACTTAATGGAAGAAGTTGATCGTACTGTTAACCATTTAAAGGAAGACGCTGCTAACTTTGCTGACCCCAACGACCGCGCCAGTCAAGAGGAAGAGTTTTCCCTTGAATTACGGGCCCGCGATCGTGAGCGTAAGTTGACCAACAAGATCAATGATACTCTAGAGCTAATCGAACAAGACGACTATGGTTTCTGCGACACTTGTGGCGTAGAAATTGGCATTCGCCGTTTAGAAGCTCGCCCCACTGCCACCCTTTGTATCGACTGTAAAACCCTTGCAGAAATCAAAGAGAAGCAGCTCGGCAAATAAGCCTAGCACGTACCTATGGGGTATATTGGTCGCTTTGCACCTACGCCAAGCGGTCCGCTTCACTTTGGCTCGCTGGTAGCCGCCCTTGCCAGTTACTTAGACGCGCGCGCCAACCAAGGTCTCTGGCTAGTCCGTATCGAAGACCTAGACCCCCCTCGCACCGCGCCCGACTCTATTGACGCTATTTTACGCTGCCTCGAAACCTTTGGTTTACACTGGGATGGCGAACCCATGTACCAGAGCCTACGCCAAGATGCCTACCAACACGCCTTAAGCCAATTACAACAACAACAGTTAGTCTATGCCTGCAGCTGCAGCCGCTCTCAATTCGTCTCCAATCCAGACTATCGTTGTAATTGCCGCCAAACAGCACCCACTAACCAACCAGCGGCTATGAAGGTGATCGCGGCTGACACCAAAGTCACAGTACATGACTTAGTACTGTCGCCGCAAACGCAGCACTTAGCACAACAAGTGGGTGACTTTGTGGTGCAGCGTAAAGATCAACTATTCGCATACCAATTAGCAGTGGTGGTGGACGATGCAGAACAAAAAATCAGCCATGTAGTGCGCGGCAGCGATTTGTACGATCAAACGCCGAGGCAAGCTTGGTTGCAAGCGTGTTTGCAATTACCCCAGCCCCATTACGCCCACATCCCTATCATTACCAACGCCCAAGGCCAAAAGCTCAGCAAACAAAATTTGGCCACGGCCTTAGACCCAAAACAGGCTCCGGCCTTGTTATCTGAGGCCTTAGAGCGTCTGGGTCAAGCCACGCCCTGTAACTTCCGCCAAGCACCCGTTGCAGAGCAATTAGCGTGGGCCGTTGAACAGTGGGATATAAACGCCATTCCCGCGCGTAAACAAGACCCTACTGCCTTTGTCTAGCGTGCCTTGCATGGCAATGGTAGAATGCGCCTTTGATTTTTTAATTACTCGAACTGACAATACCTATGGGTTTAATTTCTAAACTGGTCAACATGGTCAAAGGCGACCAGCCAGCGCCAG
>CBDUDU010000109.1:0-5278 GCA_965366045.1 uncultured Oceanospirillaceae bacterium | reverse complement strand
TGGTACCAGTGCCCGGACTCGAACCGGGACGCCGCGAAGCAACGGATTTTGAATCCGTCGTGTATACCAATTTCACCACACTGGCACATTGAGGAGCGAATTATACAGAGTTCATCTTAAGCGTCAACGGCTTAAGAGCTATTTCTCGGGGTTTTGCTTAATTAGCCCCTTGCTGAACAGCCAAAGGTGGCCGATAAGCAGGAATTTCAAATCATCGAATAGACTGGGTTTGGCGCCTTCTATCGTATGGCCAATGAACTGGCCAATCCAACCCAGCACAAAAATAACGGTGAGTATTTGCAAAGAAAGGTTAAAGAGGCCAGTAACAAACAGGCTTGCTGCAACCATGGCCCAGAAAGTCAATAAGGGTTTAAACCCTAGACGCAGGTAAAAAGCACTCGCAAGGAAGCCACTCACAAGTAGTAACCAGGGTGATATGAAGTGAACTATTGCAACAATACTTAAGAATATTAGCGGCACACAAAGGTGATGTATGAGTACGTTTTGTGGATGTTGGTGAGATACAGCATAAGCGTTGATCCACTGTTCAATAGTTTTTGCCATAACCCATAGTCTCTGGCGAATTTAGGTATGGTGCATAACATGGCATGTTAGCAAATATTGGTGCGTCAAAGAAACGCTAAAAACGCCTGTGCTGGAGCAGTCTATTTTGCTATTATGGCCAGCTAAATTATCTAGGCCTTGGGTTTATCACCAAGAGACCCCATCAAGATCTCATGCAAGTTTCCGATTTTAGTTTCCACTTACCTGATGAGTTAATTGCTCGTTACCCTACCGAAGAGCGTACTGCTAGCCGCTTAATGCGTTTGCAAGGTGAATCTGGCGATGTATCCCATAGCCAATTTACTGAGTTGCTGGCGTTTCTTCAAGCGGGCGACCTGCTGGTGCTCAATAATACCAAAGTCATTCCCGCGCGTTTGTTCGGGGCTAAGGAATCGGGCGGTAAAATTGAAGTGTTGGTAGAGCGCTTGCTGGGTGAGCAAAATTTCTTGGCCCATGTGCGTGCCAGCAAATCACCTAAACCCGGGGCGAGATTGTTGTTAGAAGGTGAGGTCTGGGCGACTATGGTGGCGCGGCACGATACCTTGTTTGAGCTGTGCTTAGATGACGGTGAGCGAGCGTTAGACGTGTTGCAACGGTTAGGGCATATGCCTTTGCCACCCTATATTGATCGGCCCGATGATACGGCAGACCGTGATCGCTACCAGACTGTATTTGGTGAGCATCATGGTGCGGTTGCCGCGCCTACAGCGGGCCTGCACTTTGACGAGTCGCTGCTGGCAGAAATAGCGGCCAAAGGCGTTAATCTAGCTTATATTACGTTACACGTGGGCGCCGGTACCTTTCAACCGGTTAAGGTAGACCGCATAGAAGACCATCATATGCATGGTGAATTGGTCGAGCTTGATGCCAGCGTAGTGGCCGCGGTCAAAAGTACTCGTGCTAATGGCGGTCGAGTGGTGGCCGTTGGAACCACCTGTGTAAGAGCGCTAGAAAGCGCCAGCGCCGGTGGGGAAATTGCCGCCTTTAACGACGAAACACATATTTTTATTTACCCAGGTTACCGCTTTAAGAGTGTGGATGCCTTGGTAACTAATTTTCATTTATCCGAATCAACCTTGTTGATGTTAGTGAGTGCCTTTGCAGGCCGCGATAACGTTATGGCGGCATACGCCTGCGCCATTGAACAAGGTTACCGATTTTTTAGTTATGGCGACGCCATGTTAGTGACGCCACAGCCTTCTGTTTTGGATCTCACATGACACGCAGCTGTTTTATGAAATTTGAACGTTTAGCCCAAAGTGGCGAAGCGCGTCGTGGCCGTTTGAGCTTTCCTCGCGGCACGGTTGAAACACCATGTTTTATGCCGGTGGGTACTTACGGCACAGTTAAAGGCATGTTGCCTCGCGATATTGAAGCCACGGGTGCTGAGATTATTTTGGGTAATACTTTTCACCTGATGCTGCGCCCCGGCACAGAAGTGGTGAAGTTACACGGCGATTTACATGACTTTGCCCAGTGGGATAAACCTATTCTTACGGATTCGGGTGGTTTTCAGGTGTTTAGCTTAGGCGCCAAAATTAACGAAGAAGGGGTTAAGTTTCAATCTCCCGTTAATGGCGACACGGTGTATATGACGCCAGAATCGTCGATGCAGGTTCAAAAAGACCTGGGTTCCGATGTGGTAATGATTTTTGATGAATGTACACCACACCCGGCTACGGAAGAAGAGGCCGCTACCTCTATGCGCCGTTCTATGCGTTGGGCTCAGCGCAGTAAAGATGCGCATGGTGATAGTCCATCGGCCTTATTTGGTATTGTTCAAGGCGGCATGTATGAACACTTACGTGATGAGTCCGTAGCGGGTTTAGCTGACATCGATTTTGATGGTTTTGCCATTGGTGGTTTGTCGGTAGGCGAACCTAAAGAAGACATGTTGCGTGTGCTGCGACACACAGCACCCAAGTTACCAGCTGATAAGCCACGTTATTTAATGGGTGTAGGTAAACCAGAAGATTTAGTGGAAGGTGTGCGTCGTGGCATCGATATGTTCGACTGCGTGATGCCAACCCGTAACGCTCGCAATGGCCACTTATTTATAACCAACGGCGTAGTCAAAATCCGTAATGCGGTCCACAAAACTGATACCGGGCCGCTAGATAGCGAGTGTGATTGTTATACCTGCAGCAACTTCTCGCGGGCTTATTTGTACCATTTAGACAAGTGCCGTGAAATGTTGGGAGCCCAGCTCAATACCATTCATAACCTGCATTATTATCAGCGCCTAATGGCAGGATTGCGTGCTGCCTTGGAAGCGGGTACATTGGACGACTTTGTCGATGATTTTTATAGCAAGCGAGGCTTAGCAGCGCCTGCTTTAGATGAGTTTTAATTTTTTTTGTAGCATTTATTAGTTAGTTATTGGAGATAGTATGAGTTTCTTTATCGAATCAGCCGTAGCAGAAGGTGAAGCTGCAGCAACAGGTGGTGATCCAGGTTCTTTAGTCATTATGATGGTGATTTTTGCCGCCGTATTTTATTTTATGATCTGGCGCCCACAGTCTAAGCGCACCAAAGAACATAAGAATTTGATGGGCGGATTAGCCAAAGGTGACGAAGTAGTAACTAATGGCGGTATGATCGGCAAAGTAGCGAAGGTAGGTGATGACTTTATTACCATCACTTTGGCTGACGGTGTTGATGCCCATTTTCAAAAAGCTGCAGTAGCTTCGGTATTGCCAAAAGGCACCATCAAGTCTATCTAGTTTGCTCTACTCAAGCCTTGCTGCACGTGTTGGCAGCAGGGCTTCTTGTGACTCGTTTTTCAAGGAAAGCCTGTGTTAAATCGTTATCCCCTATGGAAAAGCCTACTGATTCTAGTTGGCTTGGCCCTTGGTGGCCTATATGCGCTGCCAAACCTATACCCAGATGATCTGGCTATACAAATCTCTGGAGCTAGAAGCGCCACGGTCATTGACACGCAGGTGCTTGACGAAGCGACCCATGTTTTGTCAGAAGCTCAGCTTGATACTATAGGTATTGAACTGACTGATAAAAACGTGCTTATTAGGGTGGCTGATTCCGAGTCACAATTACAGGCTAAGGCGCTGTTGAGTGACGCTATGGGTGAGGGTTACGTAACCGCGCTTAACTTGGCACCCACAACGCCAGAATGGTTAACTAACCTCGGTGCTGGGCCCATGAAATTGGGTTTGGATCTTAGGGGTGGTGTACACTTTTTGTTAGAAGTGGATATGGTACAAGCCGTAGCCCAGCGTTTAGACGTGTACGTAAGTGAAATTAAATCCTTATTACGTACCGAAAAGCTGCGATATCGCGCGGTCACACACGAAGTCGATGGCAGTTTACGTATTAAATTCATGGATGCCGAGGTGCGAGATCAAGCACGTTCGGAGCTTAAGTCTAATTACAGTGAGTTCTTAATGAGCGCCGAAGATGGCGACGGTGTTTACTACTTGTTGGTCACCCTCAATGAATTTACCGTTGGCGAAATTGAAGATTATGCGGTTAACCAAAACCTCACTACGCTGCGTAACCGTGTTAACGAGTTAGGCGTAGCCGAGCCATTAGTTCAGCGCCAAGGTCGTAACCGTATTGTCGTGCAATTGCCTGGCGTACAAGACACCGCTGCCGCTAAACGTATATTGGGCGCAACCGCTAATCTAGAGTTTAGGCTGGAGGCCAAGCCTGGTGCCGCTCGTGTTGCCACTGAAGAATTTACCTTCCGCTCTAATCCCGAGCGCAAGGCAACCTTAGAGAAAGACCTTATCATCACCGGTAATAGTGTCTCTAATGCACAATCCAACTTTGATGAAAACGGCATGCCACAAGTGAATATCGACCTGGATAGCCAGGGCGGTAAGCTTATGAATCGCGTCACCCGCAATGCGGTTAAACGCCGCATGGCAGTGGTTTTTGTGGAGCATAAATCCCGCACTAAAGTGGTAGAAGTTGACGGCGAGTTAGTCGAGCAACGCCAGCCTTATGTGGAAAAAAGTGTTATTTCTTTGGCCACTATACAAACTGCGTTGGGTAACAGCTTCCGTATTACAGGCCTAGATGGCGCTGGTGAAGCTTCAGAATTGGCCTTGTTATTGCGGGCAGGTTCGTTGGCCGCGCCCATCTACTTTGTGGAAGAGCGCACAGTAGGACCAAGCTTGGGGCAAGAAAATATTGACCTAGGTTTAACTTCGGTACAAATTGGTTTGGCCTTGGTGATCATCTTTATGCTGGCTTATTACAGCGTGTTTGGCATTATCGCTAATATTGCTTTGGCCTTTAACCTGTTGCTCGTGGCGGCAGTGATGTCATTGCTTGGTTTTACCTTGTCGTTACCGGGTATTGCTGGCGTGGTGTTGACTGTGGGTATGGCGGTAGACGCAAACGTGCTCATATTCTCGCGAATTAAGGAAGAATTGCGCGCTGGTTTGGCGCCACAATCTGCGATTCATGCAGGTTACGAACGCGCCTTTACCACTATTTTTGACGCCAATATTACCACCTTGTTGGTGGCGGTGATTTTGTATGCGGTAGGTACTGGCCCAGTGAAAGGGTTTGCCGTGACTTTGTCTATCGGTATTGTGACCTCTATGTTTACCGCCATTATGGTGAGTCGTGCCATGGTTAATGGGGTTTACGGTGGCAAGAAGCTGACCGATATTAAGATATGGCCGCTGTTTATGGGAGCAGGTAAATGAGTGATATAAAAATCATTAACTTTATGGCCCTGCGTAAA
>CBDUDU010000108.1:0-5345 GCA_965366045.1 uncultured Oceanospirillaceae bacterium | reverse complement strand
GGACCAGAGTCGTCGGGCAAGACGACACTTACCTTGCAGGTTATTGCCGAAGCACAAAAAATTGGCAAGACCTGTGCTTTTGTTGATGCTGAGCATGCCTTGGATCCAAGTTATGCAGAAAAGCTCGGTGTTAATGTTGACGATTTATTGGTAAGTCAGCCGGACACTGGAGAACAGGCTTTAGAAATTACCGACATGTTGGTACGCTCTAGTGCAGTTGATGTGATCATTATTGACTCGGTTGCAGCACTGACGCCTAAGGCCGAAATCGAAGGTGAAATGGGCGCTAGTCATGTGGGTTTGCAAGCACGTTTGTTGTCGCAAGCCATGCGTAAAATCACAGGTAATATCAAAAATGCTAATTGTTTGGTGATCTTCATTAACCAAATCCGTATGAAGATTGGTGTTATGTTTGGTAGTCCAGAGACTACAACGGGCGGTAACGCCTTGAAATTTTACTCTTCCGTACGCTTGGATATTCGCCGTATTGGCGCGGTTAAAAATGGCGATGAAGTCATCGGTAACGAGACCCGAGTTAAGGTAGTGAAGAACAAAGTATCGCCGCCATTTAGGCAGGCCGAATTCCAAATTATTTACGGTAAAGGCATCTATCGTATGGGTGAAATTATCGACATAGGTGTAAAGCAAAACCTAGTAGACAAGGCCGGTGCTTGGTATGCGTACAAGGGTGATAAAATTGGCCAGGGTAAGGCCAATGCATCGCAATACTTGCTAGATCACCCTGAGATTGCGTTAGAAATTGAACAGCAGATTCGTGATGAGCTATTGGCTATACCTAAAGCGGAAGAGGCTGCGGCAGATGTAGTAACGCCACTCACATTCTAGGTGGTTATTGTTACCCATGATGGATGTTGAGTATGATCAAGACAACACCGATAAACAGTTAGCGTCATTGCGCTATCAAGCCATGGGGTTGTTGGCGCGACGCGAACAATCTCGCAGTGAATTGCAACAGAAATTACAGATCAAATGTCTAGCAAAAAATTGGGTTGTAGATTTAGACCATTTGCTAGATGAGTTAGAACGTCAAGGTTTGCAGTCTGATGAGCGGTTTGCAGAGGTGTTGGTGCGTTCAAAGGCCCGCGACGGTTATGGTGTTACCCGCATTTTTCAGTGGGGTCATCAATACGGTTTAAGCCGTTTGTTAGTGCAATGGCAAGTGGACGCGCAACAGCCAGATTGGTTTGAAATTGCCCTTGCGCAAAAGCGCAAGCACTGTGGTTGGCGTGTTGCTACCGATGCGCCAGCGCGGGCAAAGCAAGCACGATATTTGTATCAACGTGGTTTTGCTCAAGAGCAGATCCAATACGCGCTGCAAATGCAGCCAGAATAAACCCTGTTTTTCGCTTAAAAAGCCGTATTTTAAGCCACTTTTGGCCCGCAGCAGTCGAAAGGCATTGGTGTATCAGTATATACTTACGCTTTTGTTTTGACAGCGAGACCTTCCATGAAAATTGCCGCCATTCGACAGGCTTTTCTCGACTATTATCAGCAACTCGGACACGAGCCAGTGCGTAGTAGTTCTTTAGTGCCTGGTAATGATCCCACCCTGCTTTTTACCAATGCGGGCATGGTGCAATTTAAGGACGTATTTTTAGGCGAGGAGCAGCGGCCCTATAATCGTGCGGTTTCATCTCAGCGTTGCGTACGTGCCGGTGGCAAACATAACGACCTAGAAAACGTAGGCTATACCGCACGTCACCACACCTTTTTCGAAATGTTAGGTAACTTTAGTTTTGGCGATTATTTTAAGCGTGATGCCATTAAGTTTGCTTGGCACTTCTTAACCAAAGAACTCAATATACCAGAAGAACGACTGTGGGTGACTGTACACCACAGTGATGCTGAAGCAGAAAAAATCTGGTTCGAAGAAATGGGTATTGATCAAAGCCGTTTTTCCCGTTTGGACGAAGATAACTTCTGGTCTATGGGAGACACCGGACCTTGCGGGCCTTGTTCGGAAATATTTTATGACCACGGCGCTGACGTCTGGGGTGGGCCACCGGGCACCGCGGAAGAAGACGGCGACCGTTACATAGAAATCTGGAACATGGTTTTTATGCAGTACAATCGTTCAGCCGATGGCGTCATGGTAGACCTCCCAAAGCAGTCGATAGACACGGGTATGGGGCTTGAGCGGATTGCAGCGGTATTACAAAGCGTACACTCAAATTACGAAATTGATTTATTCCAAAATTTGCTGGCTGCTACAGCGCAAGTGATTGGCACCGAGGATCACCAAAATAAGTCTTTAAGAGTTATTGCCGACCACATTCGTTCCGTGTCATTTTTAATTGTAGATGGTGTTACGCCATCCAACGAAGGCCGTGGTTATGTGTTACGCCGCATCATGCGACGAGCCATTCGTCACGGTAACAAAATGGGTGCGCCTGCAAACTTTTTCCATCAATTGGTACAACCTCTGGTACAAGAGATGGGCGAAGCCTACCCTGAACTGAGTGCAGCCCAATCTCAAGTTGAGCAAGTGATCGTTAAAGAAGAGAGGCAGTTTGTTAAGACCCTTGATCAGGGAATGCGAATCCTTGAGCAAGACTTGACCAAACTTACCGGCAACGAAATACCCGGCGAGACTATTTTTAAACTGTACGACACCTACGGCTTTCCTGTGGACCTTACCGCAGATATTGCCCGTGAACGTGAATTAACCATGGATATGCCTGGTTTTGAGGCTGCCATGGAAGCGCAACGTACGCGAGCCCGTTCGGCGAGTAATTTTGGTGTGGATTACAGTCACAAGCTTAATTTAGCAGGTGATACAGAATTCACTGGTTATGATGAGCTAGTACACACAGGCATAGTTGTGGCTTTGATTCAGAATTCCGAATCAGTCAATAGCGTAAGCGGTACAGGCGCGGTACAGGTGGTATTGGACCAAACCGCGTTTTATGCCGAAGCGGGCGGACAGGTGGGTGACCATGGTGAACTTAGCAACGACTCAGCCCACCTTTCGGTAACCGATACCACTAAGCAAGGTGGCCATTTTATTCACCAATGCCAACTGGTCAGCGGTGAGTTGAGTGTTGGTGACAGTGTTGAAACTTGTGTTAATGCTGAGCTTAGGGCTGCATCAGCACAAAATCACTCGGCTACCCACTTATTACATGAAGCCATGCGACGAGTGCTTGGTGAGCATGTGACCCAAAAAGGATCGTTGGTTAACCCAGAGCGCCTACGCTTTGATTTCTCTCATTCTGAGCCAGTTACAGCGGCACAAATGGCAGAAATAGAAGCCTTAGTCAACTTGGAAATAAGGAGCAATGCAGACGTCGTCGCAAATACCATGGCTATTGATGATGCCAAAGCGGCTGGCGCGATGGCGTTGTTTGGCGAAAAGTACGGTGACCAAGTGCGGGTTGTGACTATGGGTTCAACAGTTCAAGAGGTGGTGTTTTCCCTAGAGTTGTGTGGAGGCACCCATGTACAGCGTACGGGGGATATCGGTGCTTTCACCATCATTGCCGAGAGCGGTGTGGCAGCAGGGGTGCGGCGTATTGAAGCACTCACAGGCGCTGCTGCTAGCCAATGGTTTGCTGGCAACACTCAGTTACTGAATCAAGTGACTGGGCTGGTCAAAGGTGGCCGTGAACAGGTGGCGGAAAAGGTTAAGTCTATACTCGATCGCAACCGTGCTTTGGAGCGCGAATTGGATCAGCTCAAAGCTAAAATGGCGGCGTCACAAGGTGCTGATTTGTTAACTTCTGCGGTCGAAATTAACGGTGTTAAGGTATTGATTAGCAAGCTCGAAGGTGTAGAACCAAAGTCGTTACGAGATGCCATGGACCAGTTACGCAATAAAATAGGCACAGGCGTAGTGATGTTAGCGGTAAGCGTCGATGATAAAGCCAGTGTGGTGGCAGGTGTGACACCAGACTTAACCCAACGTGTTAAGGCGGGTGATTTGATACGCCACACGGCAACGGCTATGGGTGGTAAAGGTGGTGGCCGACCTGATATGGCTCAAGGTGGTGGCCAAGCTGGTCAATTAGATGAGGCTTTAATCAGCGCACAGGCTTGGTTACAAGAGACTCTAGCCGGGTAAACAGCTTAAGTAGTTATAGGAAAATTAAAATGGCGTTGTACATACAAAAATATGGTGGCACTTCGGTTGGCTCGGTGGAGCGTATTCAACAAGTGGCAGACAAAGTAAAAAATTTCCGCGACCAAGGCCACGATATAGTCGTGGTGGTGTCGGCGATGAGTGGCGAGACCAACCGCCTCATTGGCATGGCAAACGAGATGCAGGAAAAACCTAGTCCACGCGAAATGGATGTATTAGTGTCCACCGGCGAGCAAGTGACTATCGCCTTGTTATGCATGGCGCTAAACGCAAGGGATTGCCCAGCAAGATCGTATACGGGTGGGCAGGTCAAAATTCAAACTGACTCGACCCATACTAAGGCGCGCATCCAAAACATTGATGTTGATAACATGCTCAGTGATCTTGATAAGGGCCGAGTAGTAGTCGTAGCGGGTTTCCAAGGTGTGGATGATGCGGGCAATATCACCACGTTAGGTCGGGGTGGGTCGGATACAAGTGGGGTTGCACTTGCAGCTGCGCTTAAGGCTGATGAATGCCAAATTTATACTGATGTTGATGGTGTCTACACCACTGACCCACGTGTGGTATCTAGCGCCCAGCGTCTTAACGAAATCACCTTCGAAGAAATGTTGGAGATGGCAAGCCTTGGATCTAAGGTGTTGCAAATACGCGCTGTAGAATTTGCAGGTAAATATAATGTGCCGTTAAGGGTGTTACATAGTTTCCAAGACGGCCCCGGAACACTGATTACAACCGAGAGTGAGAGTACCATGGAACAACCTGTTATTTCTGGCATAGCATTTAACCGAGATGAAGCGAAATTAACCATTACTGGTGTACCAGACGTACCAGGTGTCGCATCTAAAATCCTATGTCCTATCAGTGATGCTAACGTTGAAGTTGATATGATTTTGCAAAACGTAAGTGCCGAGGGTCTAACGGACTTTACCTTTACCGTTCACCGCAACGACTACGACTTGGCGTTAACGACCCTTAAAAAGGTGGCCGTTGATATGAACGCCACTGGCGCAATTGGTAGCGATAAAATTGCTAAGGTGTCTATTGTTGGTGTGGGTATGCGATCTCATGCTGGCGTGGCTAGCCGTATGTTCGACAGCTTAGCGCAAGAAAATATTAACATTCAGATGATCTCGACATCAGAGATTAAGGTGTCTGTGGTACTGGACGAAAAATATTTGGAATTGGCGGTACGCGCGCTACACAGCACATTTGAAATGGATAAGCCGGAAACTATTGAAGATTA
>CBDUDU010000107.1:0-5902 GCA_965366045.1 uncultured Oceanospirillaceae bacterium | reverse complement strand
GCTTGGTGGTTTCCACGGTAGAGAATGGCAAAGTCTCTAAACTCAGCTTGGTTTTGTAGCTGGAATTGCAGGATCTCTGTGGCGATGCGCTCTGCCTCTGCGTCTTCGTTACGGCAACTAATCACTCGTATCGGATCACCAAAGGCCTTGTCACTCCACAAGGCTTTACTAAATTTGTGGGGGTTGTTGGCAATGAGTTGATTGGCCACCTTCAGAATACGGCCCGTGGAGCGATAATTTTGCTCCAACTTAATCACTTTAAGCGACGGGAAATCGGCCTGTAATTCCTCCAGATTCTCTGGTCTTGCGCCACGCCAGGCGTAAATGGATTGGTCATCGTCGCCTACCACGGTAAAGTTGCTGCGCTGGCCGACCAGCTGTTTAACTAACAAGTATTGCGAACTGTTGGTGTCTTGGTATTCATCGACTAACAAGTAACGTACTTTGTTTTGCCATTTTTCGAGGATGTCTGGCCGCGCTTTAAATAGTTCCACCGGTTGCAAGATCAAGTCGTCAAAATCAACACCGTTATACAGCTTTAGGGTCTTTTGATAGGCTTCGTAGACTCGCGCTGCCAGTGCTTGCTCTGGGCCATTGGCACCCGCCATGGCTCGGGCCGGGCTAATGATATCGTTTTTCCAGTTAGATATCTGATGCTGTATAGGTTCGCAGGCATCTTCGGCGGCCTCAAACTCTTTGTGGGTCAAGTCTTTGAGTAATCCCAATACATCTTGCGAATCAAAAATGGAAAAGCCTGGCTTGTAACCTAGAGCCGTCACTTCTTTGCGAATGATGTTAAGGCCCAAGTTATGGAAGGTCGAAACCGTCAGTCCGCGACCTTCTTTATCGGTGACTAAATTACCCACCCGCTCTTTCATCTCGCGGGCCGACTTGTTGGTAAAGGTTAAGGCGATAATTTGATGGCCTTTGAGGCCGCATTCGCCGATTAAATAGGCAATTTTTTGGGTGATCACGCTGGTTTTGCCAGATCCCGCGCCAGCCAATACCAATATCGGCCCTGTGATGGCTTCTAGGGCTTCTTGTTGACGAGGGTTAAGGCGACTCACGGATATAAAGACTCTGGCAGAACATAATAAGGCAAAAAATGAGCTGCGAATTATAGGCCTTTTTAGCGGAGGTTGCGCCCTATATTTGCTGAGATTCCTGACTCAGCACATCTAATCTACGATAACTTAATGCTTCTAATAGGTGGTTTTTTTGAATCTTGACCGAGGCGTCTAGGTCGGCAATGGTGCGTGCGACCTTAAGAACTTTATGAATACCTCGCGGTGAAATATTTAAGTTGGCAATCGCTTGGGTCAACAGCGCCACCTCAGGTTTAAGCAGTGCGGCATGGCGCTCTAATTCCACCCCCGAGAGATAACCATTGAGTTGCCCAGCCCGTTGTAGTTGAGTGGCTTGTGCATGTAACACTTTTTGTTTGGCCTGTGCCGTTGATATACCAACTTGAGGTGCCAGCAAGGCCTGCGCGCTAGGCCGCTGTACGGCCACCTGCAGGTCTATGCGGTCCAATAACGGCCCCGACAGGCGCTGTAAGTAGTTGGCCACTTTGGTGGGGCTACAGCGGCAACTCACCAGGTCATCGCCGTAGTATCCACAGGGGCAGGGGTTGGTAGCGGCGATAAGGCGAAAATTGGCTGGCAGGCGGCTTTGGTAGGCGGCCCTAGACACATGCACCTCACCACTTTCTAATGGCTGTCTGAGGCCGTCTAAAACATGCCGCGGAAACTCTGCCAACTCATCTAAGAACAACACGCCATGATGAGCTTGGCTAATTTCCCCCGCTCGAGGCACTCGGCCGCCACCCACCAAGGACACAGCTGACGCGCTATGGTGCGGTGCTCGCCATGGCGGTTGACGCCAAGTTGCCGCATCAAACACACCTAAACTGGAATTAATGGCGCCCAGCTCCAACGCCTGCGCTTCGCTAAGGGGCGCAAGTAACCCTCGTAATCGTTGCGCGAGCATGGTTTTGCCCGTGCCCGGCGGTCCACACATGAGCATATTATGATTGCCTGCGGCGGCAATAATAAGCGCTCTTTTAGCTTGCTCTTGGCCACGCACATCAAGCAGCTCAAATGCTTGCACGGGGATAGGCTCAGATGCCGCAACTGTGGGAAACTGTTGTTGTTCTGGGTAGAGAAGCCACTGGCTCAATTGAGTTAAATTAGCCGGGCTGATGACCTTACTTTGCTGTGGCATCAGCGCTTCTGCGGCATTAGGTGGTGCGACTACCATCACTCTGTTATCGGTTTGGCAGGCCATCGCTGCGCTCAGAATGGCCGGGCATGGGCGCAAATCAGCGCTCAAGGCTAACTCTGCCACAAACTCATAAGTTTTCACTTCTTCTATGGGTAACTGGCCGCTAGCGGCTAGCAGACCTACAGCAATGGCTAAATCAAAACGGCCGCCTTCTTTCGGTAAATCTGCTGGAGCTAGGTTAATGGTAATGCGTTTGGTAGGAAATTCGAATCCGGCATTGAGTATGGCACTGCGTACACGATCTTTGCTTTCGCGCACCGCCGTTTCTGGTAAGCCCACAATGGTTAAGGCCGGTAAACCACCACTAAGGTGAGTTTCTACACTCACTAAAGGCGCTTCGATACCGACATAAGCTCGGCTGTAGGTGACTGCATAGGACATTGCCTTTCCTTGGCGAGGGGTGCGTGAGTGTTAAGTCTAGCAGCTGATTTACAACGCGCATTAACGCACTTAATCGGTGCAAATTTTTTACTGGTGCGCTCTTTTAGGGCTACTTGCTAGTTAGACAGCGGCTAAATAGTGGTTATTGCCTGTATTTCACCGTATTTACCCCACTTCAAGTTGGCACAATCCATGCAAACCCCTATGCTATACAATAGTGAGATTTTTTTAATTTATCAGTGCAAAGGAATACCCCATGAAATTGGTTAGCGCAATCATCAAACCTTTTAAACTAGACGACGTACGAGAAGCCCTGTCGGATATGGGAGTGCAAGGCGTCACCGTAACTGAAGTCAAAGGTTTTGGCCGTCAAAAGGGTCACACCGAACTCTATCGTGGGGCTGAATACGTGGTCGATTTTTTACCTAAGGTAAAAATTGAAGCTGCTGTAGACGACGAACTGGTTGACCAGGTTATCGAGGCGATCAGCAATACGGCTAACACCGGCAAGATTGGTGACGGCAAAATCTTTGTGGTCAATTTAGAGCAAGCCATTCGTATTCGTACAGGCGAAACGGGCCCAGACGCGTTATAAATCTCTAAAACCCAGTAAAAACGTTCATTTTGGCCTAATTTAGCGCTAAAAAGTCTGTAGGGTTTAATGACGACTATTTATCTTGTATATTATGGCAACCTATTTTTATAGCAGAATGAAAAAAGTCTTCTATAATTTTTGTTGGAAAGCACATACATAAAAACGTGGTATCAGCCACAATACTAAGAGTTGTCGACAAAAATGAGATACGCCGGTTTTAGAAGGGACTTCATACTGGGCTTGGTCGCGTGCGCGGCTATCCTTTGTGTTGCCTTATATATGGAATTTTCCATGGGCCTAGACCCATGCATGTTATGTATGAGCCAGCGCTTTGTTTACCTAGGCTTGGCCTTTGTATTTATGCTGGGTGCCTTCCACAATCCCTATTTTGGTGGTCACAAACGTTATGGTTTTTTACTCCTGCTATTGAGCTTAGCCGGCCTCGGCCTTGCTAGTCGGCAACTGTATTTACAAAGCTTACCTGCCGACTTGGTACCCGCTTGCGGCCCTAGCTTTAGCTATATGGTAGACGCATTTCCGTTTACAGAAGTATTAATGACCATGATTAAGGGTTCTGGTTCCTGTGCCGAAGTACAGTGGTCATTTTTAGGCTTGTCGATTCCAGGCTGGAGCTTTGTACTGTTCAGTGGCTTAATTCTCTATAACTTGCGGTTAACCTTGGTGCGCACCAAAATCTTATTGGTTTAAAAGTACCACGCCAAGCATTGCAGCACCGCGGCCGCCATAACACCTGCGATTACATCGTCGAGCATAATACCAAAACCACCTGCCACTTTTTTGTCGATCCAATTGATCGGCCAAGGTTTGGCTATATCAAAAATACGAAACAATACAAAACCCACTAAGATCCACACCCAGCCAGCGGGCGCGGCAACCATAGTAATCCAAAAACCTACAAACTCATCCCATACAATACCGCCATGGTCATGCACACCCAAGTCTTCTGCGGTTTTACCACACAGATAAACGCCCACCACCGTACTCACTAATAGCATCAGCAAATACAGGTCTAAACTGAGGTAAGACAAAGGCAGGTATAACGCCACCGCTGCCAATGTACCAAAGGTACCGGGGGCTTTAGGCGCAGCACCGCTGCCCAATCCAAAAGCCAACACATGGATAGGGTTACGCCAATTGGGTTTTACTTTGATATTACTCACTGTTGGGGGTCTCCTTAAAAGTGTTGATAGCCACTTAGAGGTTTATATTCAGCGCCATCGCTGTGCCAAATTCTACATCCCAGCTCGCTGCCAATAGTACCAATCATAGTAATCGGTACGGCACTATCGTGGGCATAAGCTAAAGCACTGGCCACATGGCTTTGCGGCAAGGTAAAACACAGTTCAAAGTCTTCGCCACCGCTAAGGGCGTAGTCTTGTGCTTGGGCTTTGGGAGCTTGTGCTAACAAGGCTGCCGACAAAGGCAGTTGGTTTAGCTGTAAGTCTGCGCCACAGGCGCTGGCTTTGAGGATGTGGCCTAGGTCTTGTACTAACCCGTCGGATACATCCACGCAAGCGGTGGCTTTGTGACGCAGCCACTGACCTAAAGCTAAACGCGGTGTAGGCTGCCAGTAGCGCTGAGCTAAGTACCCTTGGGCTTCGCGGTCTGCTTGCATCACCTGCAAACCTGCCGCCGAGTCACCTAAACTGCCAGACACCAAAATAGCGTCTCCGATTTTGGCACCGTTACGGGTTAAAGCTGCGCCTGTAGGGGTCCAACCCATGACATGAATGCTTATGCTCAAAGGGCCCTTAGTGGTATCACCACCGGCCAGGCTAATGCCGCAATCTTGTGCTTGGCAGGCTAGCCCTTGGCTAAAATCAGCCAGCCAATCTGGATCGGCATGCGGCAAGGTTAAACACAAGTTAAACCAGGCGGGCGTAGCCCCCATAGCAGCCAAATCACTAACACTAGCGGCTAAACACCGCTGGGCAATTTGATGGGGTTGCATGTCGGGAAAAAAGTGGGTGCCGGCGAGTAAGGTGTCGCTAGAGACGGCTAACTGACAGCCTTGAGGAATATCTAGCATGGCGCAATCATCGCCAATCCCAAGCGACATGACCGGCCCAGCTCGAAGTTCTGAGCGGTCAAAATAACGCTTGATGAGGTCAAATTCACCCATGGGAATCACAGGCTAGATTAACGCGGGGTTGAACTTTTTTTAGCAGCAATTTCTACCGCTCTGTGCTCAATTGCCAGCTTGTCTAGAATGCCATTAACGTACTTGTGGCCATCGGTAGCGCCAAATACCTTGCCTAATTCAATACATTCGTTAATCACAACACGGAAGGGCACAGCTACCGAATCGGTCAATTCAAACGCACCCAAACGCAAAACGGCAAGCTCAATCGGGTCTAACTCCGTTAGCTTACGGTCAAGGTGTTGCTCAATCATTTCGTCGAGGCTTTCTATTTGCGCTGCCACACCGCGCAACAATTGGCCAAACATACGTTTGTCTGCATTTTTAAAATCTTGGTCAGCCAAGAACTGGGCCTGCACTTCAACCGCGCTAGCGCCGCTCATGTGTAGTTGATACAAAGCCTGCAGTGCCAATTCTCTGGCACCACGGCGACGGTCTGGACGACCTTTAGCTGCGCTCATTTATGCCTCTAGTTGACGAAG
>CBDUDU010000106.1:0-5917 GCA_965366045.1 uncultured Oceanospirillaceae bacterium | reverse complement strand
CATCAGTACAACATTCCTGAAATGCGCCGTATTAAGCGCATCCATTTTGTCGGCATCGGTGGTGTTGGTATGTGTGGTATTGCTGAAGTGCTACTCAACCAAGGGTATCAAATTAGTGGCTCCGATCTAAAGCTGAGCCCCATTACAGAACGGTTAGCCGGCCAAGGCGCGCAAATTTTTATCGGCCACCAAGAGGCCAACGTGCGTGGCGCTCATGTGGTTGTGGTGTCTACTGCCGTGACTGAATCCAACCCAGAATTAATGGCCGCACGAGCGCACCGCATCCCGGTGGTGCAACGTGCCGAGATGCTGGCCGAATTGATGCGCTATCGCCACGGCATTGCGGTTGCAGGCACTCATGGTAAAACCACAACCACCTCGCTAGTGGCCTCCATTTTGGCCGCCGGGGGGTTGGATCCAACCTTCGTCATCGGTGGTAAGTTAACTAGTGCCGGTGCTAATGCTAAGTTAGGTGCGAGCACCTATTTAGTGGCCGAAGCCGATGAAAGTGATGCGTCATTTTTGCATTTGCAGCCGCTCACATCGATCGTCACCAATATTGATGCGGACCATATGTCCACCTATGAAGGTGATTTTAACCGCCTCAAAAAAACCTTTGTCGAGTTTCTGCATAACCTACCTTTCTACGGTTTAGCCATTGTTTGCGTAGATGATCCGGTGGTGTGGGATATATTACCACAGGTGAGTCGACCACTGATGAGCTATGGCTTTGACGACAGTGCGGATATAAAAGCCATTAATTTAAAGCAGCAAGGCATGGTGACGTCGTTTACCGTGGTCAGGCAAGGGCATGAAAATTTAGATATCGCGCTTAATATGCCCGGCAAGCATAACGTGCAAAATGCCCTTGCAGCCATTGCAGTCGCCACAGACTTGGATGTGGAAGATGCCCATATTGTGACAGGATTGAATGAATTCGCAGGTGTCGGTCGACGTTTTCAGGTGTTGGGAGATTATCCCGCAGCACAGGGCAGCGCCACCTTGGTGGATGATTATGGCCACCACCCACGTGAAGTGGCTGCCACCATCGACGCCATTAGGGCGGGTTGGCCGGGCCGTCGTTTAGTCATGGTTTACCAACCCCATCGTTACTCACGCACACGGGATTTGTACGAAGATTTTGTCGAAGTGTTGTCGCGCGTTGACGTGCTCATCTTGCTGGATATTTATCCGGCCGGCGAAGAACCTATTACGGGTGCAGATGGACGTAGTTTGTGCCGCAGTATTCGCTCTCGTGGTCAGGTCGACCCGATCTTTGTGGAGCGAGGCGCCGCCATTGCACAGGTGCTCGATGGCTTGTTGTTGGCCGATGACTTACTGCTCACTCAGGGTGCTGGAGACATAGGCCAGATATCCCGCGCCTTGTTGGATAAAATGCAGCAGGGAGAAGATTAAATGAAGAGCATGAACTTGGCGACTCGGTGGGCTGATTTATTGCACATACCTAAGGCCCGTGTTGCTGTTATTTACGGTGGCACCTCAGCGGAGCGCGAAATTTCCTTGATGAGTGGCAATCAAGTGCTCGATAACTTGCTTGCCATTGGTGTTAATGCCTTTGGTTTGGACTTAGGTGTTGATGGGCAAGATCAGGTGGCGCAACTACAGCAGGCCGATATGGATGTGGCTTTCATTATTGTGCATGGGCGGGGGGGCGAAGACGGCACTTTGCAAGGTGTGCTCGAATTTATGGGGGTGCCATACACTGGCTGTGATGTGTTGTCGTCTAGTTTAGGCATGAATAAGTTGATGACCAAGTTAGTGTGGTTGGCTCAGGGTGTTAAAACGCCGCCTTACGAAGTGCTCAACGACTCGAGCAACTGGGCGGAAGTGGCCAAGCGATTGGGTTTGCCATTGGTGGTGAAGCCGGTACACGAAGGCTCCAGTTTGGGTATTAATATTGTCGATTCCGCTGCTGCCTTAGAGCGTGCTTATCGTGATGCCGCGCGTTATGATCGCGAAGTAATGGCAGAATTTTTTATTGACGGTGACGAGTACTCAGTACCTATCGTCAACGACTTGGCCTTGCCTGCCATTCGCCTAGAAACTGACAATGGTTTTTATGACTTGCAGGCCAAATATTATTCCGACCAAACCCGGTATATGTTTGGTAATTCCATGACTGATGCAGAGCAACGTGCCATGCACGATGAGTGTCGTTATGCGTTCCAAGTATTGGGTTGTCGAGACTGGGGTCGCATTGATGTGATGCGTGATAGAGATGGCAACAATTGGTTGTTAGAGGTGAATACCAGTCCTGGCATGACCGGTCATAGTCTGGTGCCTATGGCGGCAGAGGCCGCGGGCCTCGATTTTGGCCAATTAACCGTGGTGCTGTTGAACTTGGCGATGGCAAGGTAATGGCTATCGCGCAGCAAGCTTCCCACAGTCATTGGGGCTGGGGCGCGCGGGCTTTGTTACTAGTGGTGATGGTGGCGGCGCTGTTGCTGTTATGGCAAGCGTTGCAACCTTGGTTGCAGAGGCCGTTACAACAAATCGTGTTGCAAGCCAATATCCCCGTAGCTCAGAGACTACTGGTGCAAGCGCAACTTGATGAGCATATAAGTGATTCATTTTTTGGTGCTAACCTTAATCAAATTAAGGCTGAGGTGGAAGCTAATCCTTGGGTGCATAATGCTAAAGTGAGCCGTATATGGCCCAATGGATTGATGGTAGAAGCCGAAAAACAAATCATGATGGCACGCTGGAGCGACGGCGGTTTTTTAAATCATCAAGGTGATCTAGTGTCGGTGGATAGCCAATATATTGTGGCCGCAGAACAGTTACCTGCCTTGTCTGGGCCTAGCACCAGCGCATGGACTATGAGCCAGCTATTTAGGCAAATGAGTTGGCTTGTTGGACGAGAAAACTTACGCATAGTTGAATTTAAGCAAGCGCGCCGTGGCGCCATTCAACTACAGCTCGATAATGGCATTGTATTAGTGCTGGGGCGGCAAGAAATTATCCCGAGATTACAGCGTTTAATGAAGATTTACCACACCCAGTTGACTGCAATCGCGGGGTCTGTGGAGCGCATTGATGGCCGCTACCCCCATGGTATTTCGGTGGCTTGGAGAGTTGCAGATTGAGGTTCCTAATCAGCGGCTAGAAAGCGCCAGAAAATGTGAATTATCCACCACTTGTATACTAAAGTGTGGGATAATTTAATAATCTATAAATGGCTGTTTTTGCGATTTATACAAGGCTTAATAAAGGAACAGTTTAAGTGGTAGAAGCAACAGTGAAGCCGATGATCGTTGGCTTGGATATAGGCACCTCTAAAGTCGTGGCAATGGTCGCAGAATGGGGTGTCGACGAACAGTTGCAAGTGGTTGGTATTGGGGCACAGGAATCACGTGGTTTAAAGCGTGGAATTGTGGCTAATATCGAATCTACCGTAGTGTCGATTAAACGCGCTATTGAAGAGGCTGAGCTAATGGCCGACTGCAAGATAAATGCAGTCACTGTGGGTATTGGCGGCAACCATATTAACAGCATGAATTCCCATGGCATTGTGGCGATTCAAGCGGGCGAAGTGACCGACATAGATCTGGAAAGGGTAATTGATGCCGCCCGGGCTGTGGCCATTCCATCGGATCAGAAGATTTTGCATATACTGCCGCAAGAATATGTCATCGATGGGCAGGAGGGGATTCAAGACCCTTTAGGCATGTCTGGCGTACGCCTTGAAGCCAAGGTGCATATTGTCACTTGTGCACTCAATGTGGCCCAAAATATAGAGAAATGTGTAGCCCGTTGTGACTTGGTTTTGGACGATATTGTGCTTAACCCGTTGGCATCGAGTTATGCGGTACTCACCGACGATGAAAAAGAGTTAGGTGTGTGTTTGGTTGATATGGGTGGCGGCACTATTGACATTGCGGTGTTTACTGCCGGTGCCATTCGTCATACCAGCGTGATTCCGGTGGCTGGAGACCAGGTTACCAATGATATTGCTATGGCCTTGCGCACACCCACAGTGCATGCGGAAGACGTTAAAGTCCGCTATGCGTGTGCGTTGGCTCAGCTTACCGACTTGTCGGAAAGTATCAAAGTGCCCAGCGTAGGGGATCGTCCAGCGCGTGATTTATCGCGTCAGGCTTTGGCAGAAGTCGTAGAGCCGCGTTACGAAGAACTATTTACCTTGGTGCAAGCTGAATTGCGCCGCAGTGGCTACGAAGATTTAATTGCCGCAGGTATGGTATTGACTGGTGGCACAGCCCAAATGGAAGGTGCGGTAGAACTGGCTGAAGAAATATTTCATATGCCCGTGCGTTTGGCTAGGCCACATAAGGCGCAGGGGCATAGTGGTTTATTGGATAATCCAACCTATTCTACCTGTGTTGGGTTGCTTAATTACGCACAGCAAGCAGGGCCATCAACGGCGCAGACGGTAACCTCCGCCATGAGCTTTAGTGGTGGCCAGTGGTTGGCACAGACAAAACGTTGGATCAAGAGTAATTTTTAATACCAAGATGCTAGTGTGATCTTGGTGGGTAAGTATTGTAAGGTCTGGTGGGTGATGGAATTCCCTGCCAGAAGAATAATAAATCAGATCAGGAGCAAGGCGATGTACGAATTAGTCGATAACGTGCCGCAAAGTGCAGTCATTAAGGTGATTGGTGTCGGTGGTGGCGGTGGTAACGCGGTTAGCCACATGCTGTCCAGTGAAATTGATGGTGTGGATTTTATTTGCGCCAACACTGATGCGCAGGCCCTTAAAGGCATGGAAGCACAAGCTGTGGTACAGCTTGGTACTCAAATCACTAAAGGTTTGGGCGCAGGTGCTAACCCTGATGTAGGGCGTGAAGCGGCCATTGAAGATCGTGCGCAAATAGAGAACATTCTGCAAGGCGCAGACATGGTCTTTATCACTGCGGGTATGGGTGGTGGCACCGGTACTGGCGCTGCGCCAATCGTCGCCGAAGTGGCTCGTGAAATGGGTATTTTGACGGTTGCAGTGGTCACTAAGCCGTTTCCATTTGAAGGCCGTAAGCGTATGGCTATCGCCGAAAAGGGCCTCAAGGAACTGGCTGAGCATGTCGATTCGCTGATCACCATTCCTAATGAGAAATTATTGCCGGTATTGGGTAAAAACTGCAGTTTGTTGACCGCATTTAGTACTGCCAACGACGTTCTTTTAGGCGCTGTTCAAGGTATTGCCGATTTGATTATTCGTCCAGGTATGATCAACGTCGACTTTGCTGATGTACGTACCGTGATGTCAGAAATGGGCATGGCGATGATGGGCACCGGTGTGGCCAAAGGCGAAGAGCGTGCACGCGAAGCAGCTGAGGCTGCCGTACGTAGTCCATTGCTCGAAGACGTTGATTTACGAGGTGCTAAAGGTATTTTGGTAAATATTACCGCCGGATTGGACATGAATTTGGGCGAATTCTCAGAAGTAGGTAATACTATAGAAGAGTTTGCATCAGACAACGCGACCGTCGTTATTGGCACGGTTATCGATCCAGAAATGGCCGATGAGCTGAAAGTGACCGTGGTTGCCACAGGTTTAGGCCACGGATATGCAGCACAAATTGAACCAACGGTAAAAGCTGTGGTCAATAATAGTGCAAGGCGTGCTTCGTTGGACCAAATGGAGTTACCTACGGTGAAAGATTCGCTAATGGGTGATGTTGGTTTAAGCGACTCAAAGATGGACGATTCGGGCAAAGCTGAATCGGCAGGCGGCGATATTGGCTATTTAGATATACCAGCATTTCTGCGACGTCAGGCTGACTAAGTATAAAACCTTAGACCCTGGCGCGTTATACCTGTACTGAGGGGAATTATGCCCTTGGAGACAGATTTTTTGTGCTACAATACTCGGCTATCCCGAGTGCAGGGTCTAGGACATTATGGTCAAACAGCGTACATTAAAAAATATTATCAGAGC
>CBDUDU010000105.1:0-5965 GCA_965366045.1 uncultured Oceanospirillaceae bacterium | reverse complement strand
ACTGATGAATCTTTGTCGATAAATGTGTCGGAAGCGGGCACATAGGCTTCTGGCTGATAATAGTCATAGTATGAAACAAAGTATTCCACCGAGTTATTAGGGAAAAACTCCTTAAATTCGCCATACAATTGCGCTGCCAAGGTTTTGTTATGCACCATTACAATGGTTGGGCGCTGTACTTTATTGATCACCTGAGCGATCGTGAAGGTTTTCCCTGAACCCGTTACGCCCAGCAAGGTTTGAGCAGCTAAGCCAGCATCTATACCTTCTACCAGTTGTTTGATCGCAGTGGGTTGATCTCCTGCGGGTTCAAATTTGGATGTTAATTCAAAGGGACGATTCATTATTCAGTTCATTTCGATTCATTATGTGATGCCCAGCGTGATACCCTACCCAGCAAACCCAATAGTATAACGGAGTTCCAGCCGTGACGTGGCCACTTTCTCAGCGAATTCAATCTTTTCAGCCTTCGGCTACCGTGAGCATAAGTAACCTTGCGGCACAAATGGAAGCTGACGGTAAAGACGTGATCAACCTTGCGGTGGGTGAACCAGACTTTGACACGCCAGAACACATCATCTGTGCTGCCACTCATGCCATGCAAACGGGTCAAACACGTTACACCCAAGTGGGCGGCACCGCGTCTCTACGTCAGGCCATTTGCGCCAAATACACACGCGAGAACCAACTTCATTATAAAGCCTCTCAAGTACTTGTGAGTAACGGTGCCAAACAGAGCATTTATAATCTTACTGTAGCCCTGCTCGAAGCCGGTGATGAAGTCATCATTCCTGCGCCATTTTGGGTGTCGTACAGTGCGATGGTAACCATGGCTGGTGCCACTCCAGTTATTGTGCAATGCCCTAGCGAACAACAATTCAAAATGACTCCCGCACAGCTTGCTGGGGCCATCACACCCGTGACCAAGTTATTGATGCTTAATAGCCCAAGCAACCCCAACGGACAAGCTTATCAAGCTGACGAGTGGCAAGCCCTAGGGGACGTATTACGTAGGCACCCACAGTTAATTATCATGAGCGACGATATTTACGAGCACATCTATTGGGCTAAATCACGTCTCACTGGCCTTTTGAATGTTTGTCCAGATCTCGCGGACCGATGTGTATTGGTGAATGGTGTATCAAAAGCCTATGCCATGACTGGCTGGCGTATTGGGTATTCCGTGGGACCAGAGGCGATTATTTCTGCTATGACCAAGGTACAAGTGGAGTCGAGTTCCTGTGCCAGTAGCATCAGCCAAGCTGCTGCAGAAGCTGCCCTAAATGGTCCCCAAAACCTACTGCAACCTATGTTAAAGGCATACCAACAAAGACATAACTATGTGGTTGCCCAGCTGTGCGCTATCCAAGGCCTTGAAGTGTTACCTAGCCAAGGCACCTTTTATACCTTTCCTAATTGCCAACAAGCAATGGAACGACTGGGTTATGAGGATGACGTGGCATTGGTTAAAGCCATTCTCACCCAGACGGGTGTGGCTTTAGTGCCCGGCAGCGCCTTTGGTATGGATGGTCATTTTCGTTTGTCTTATGCCACAGACTTAGCGCTGTTAAAGACGGCTTGTGAGCGGTTAACAACGTTCTTCCAAGGCCTGTCCTAATCGATTTTACTGCTGCATTTGCCACAAACGGGCGTAGTGGCCGGCTTGAGTCAGCAACTCTTGGTGACTGCCCTGCTCTACTATTTTGCCATCGTCGATGACTAAAATGCGGTCAGCATCAATAATAGTAGACAGCCTGTGAGCAATCACCAAGGTGGTTTTGTTTTGCGAAATATCGGCCAGCGCTTTGAGAATGCTGCGTTCCGACTCTGAATCCAAGGCCGATGTAGCTTCATCAAACAATAAAATAGGTGGGTTCTTGAGCAGCACACGAGCAATGGCGATACGTTGCTTCTCGCCGCCTGACACTTTTAAACCACGCTCACCAACAATAGTCTCCACACCATCGGGAATTGACTCTACAAAAGTGCGCAAAGAAGCCATATCGATGGCTAGCCAAATGGCTTCGTCGCTCGCTTCTGGACAACCATAAGCCACGTTATTCCAAATACTGTCGTTGAATAGCACCGTGTCTTGTGGCACTACGCCAATGGCTTCACGCAGGCTAAGTTGTTTCACTTGGGTTAAGTCTTGGCCGTCTACTGTAATAGCGCCGGCATCCAGGTCGTAAAACCGGAACAACAAACGGCCGATGGTGGATTTACCCGAACCACTGGGTCCGACAATAGCCACCTTTTCACCAGAGGCTACACTAAAGCTCAAGCCGTTAAGTATTTGCCTTTGTGATTGATAACCAAAGTCCACATTGGAGAATTCAATAGCTGCATTAGGCACATCTAGATCAGGCGCATCTGTCTGATCCTGTACTTTGGGTTGTCGTTTGAGCAGGCCAAACATATTCTCTACGTCTGACAATGCACGACGAATTTCTCGGTAGATAAAGCCTAACGCATTGAGCGGCACAAACAGTTGTAATAGGTACATGTTCACCATAACCAAATCACCAATGGTCATGGTGTCTTCAGCAACGCCTTTGGCCGCAAGGTACATGAGTGCCGTTACCCCCAAGCCAATAATGAACGCCTGACCTGTGTTAAGCAGCGCAAGCGACAAACGGTTATCCACCCGTGCTTGTTCCCATGCTTTTAGATTGGTGTTGTATTGCTCAGCCTCAAACGCTTCATTATTAAAGTACTTCACGGTTTCGTAGTTTAATAAGCTATCAACTGCGCGAGTGCTGGACTTACTGTCCAGGCGGTTAGCTTCCTTTACAAAGCGTGTGCGCCACTCAGTAGTTTTAATACTAAACACCACATAGGCCACCACACACACCAAGGTCACAGCAGAAAACCAAGCGTTAAACGCGAACAGCAAGATCAGCATCACGCCAATCAATTCTAGAATGGTGGGGAGTATATTAAACACCATAAAACGCATCATGAAATTGATGCCATTGGTGCCGCGATCGATGTCGCGCGAGATACCACCGGTTTGGCGGCTCAGATGAAAGTCGAGTTCGAGTTGATGTAAGTGGGCAAAGACTTCTAAACCCACTTTACGCATGGCGCTTTCTGTGACTCGGCTAAATACCGCGTCTCGCAATTCACCTAAAAACACCGCACCAAAACGTAAGCCACCGTAGAGCAATACAAACCCCAAGGGGATGGCTAAAAATTGTTCTGGGCTGCCGCCATCTAAGGCGTCTACTAAGTGTTTAAAGGCCCAAGGCATAACAAAAGCTACCCCTTTAGCGCCCACCAACAGGGCCATAGCTATAATCACCCGTAGCTTATGAATCATAAGGTACGGCCACAAGGCTTTTAACAGAACCATTAATTCGAGTTCTTTAAAGTCTTTTACTTTATGTTGGCCGTAGCCACGTTGGGCGCTTGCTTTCAATATGACGACCTAGTCGTCTAGATGCAAAATAGCTTCAATTTCTACTTGCACAGCTTTAGGTAAAGCCGCTACGCCTACCGCTGCACGAGCAGGATATGGCTGATCAATGTAAGTGGCCATAATTTCGTTAATGGTGGGAAAATTGGCTAAATCGGTCATGGAAATATTAAGCTTTACTGCGTCTGCCAAAGTACCACCGCTAGCTTCCGCTACCGCCTTTAGATTCTCAAATACTTGCGTGGCTTGTTCTGCAAAGTCTTGGCTGCACACTTCCATAGTTTCTGGATTCAATGGGATTTGGCCAGAAATATAAACTGTATTGCCGACCTTAACGGCTTGCGAATAGGTGCCAATAGCGGCTGGAGCTTTGTCGGTTGCGATGATAGTTTTTGCCATGGGAAATGCCCCTTAAAAAGAATGAGATATGTGTGTGGATAATAGCAGGCTGCGGGCGACCAATGCCACATTGGGCAAGTATTTTTTGAGGTTAAGCCACAAACTTAGTGTTCTTGCACTATCCAGCGTGCTGCCTTTTCTGCAATCATCAGAGTAGGGCTATTAGTGTTGCCACTGGTAATAGTGGGCATAATACCCGCGTCCACCACTCGTAAACCTTGAATGCCATGCACCCTTAACTGACTGTCCACAACCGCGTGTGGATCATCCTTTCGGCCCATTTTGGTTGTCCCTACGGGATGAAAGATGGTCGAACCGATGTCACCTGCAACTTGGGCTAGTTCATCGTTGGTTTGGTATTCAATGCCTGGCTTAATTTCTGTAGGCCTATACTGGGCAAGTGCTTCTTGCTGCGCAATGTTTCTCACTAGGCGTAAACTGTCGGCAGCAACTATTTGATCCTCTATGGTGGTTAAATAATGGGGCGCAATCGCGGGCGCTTGAAATGGGTCGTCAGACTTGAGAAATACGGTCCCGCGACTGGTCGGATTGAGATTACAAACACTGGCAGTAATGGCTGGAAAATCATGTAGCGGTTGGCCAAAAGCCTCTAAACTGAGGGGCTGTACATGAAATTCAATATTAGCATGTTCGAGACTTGGGTCACTTTTGGTAAATATACCTAGCTGCGATGGAGCCATACTCATGGGCCCGCTGCGTTTGATCGCGTATTCGAGCGCTATTGCGGCTTTACCCCACCATGTTGCAGCCATCATATTCAAGGTTTTAACTCCTTCAACGCCATATACGGTGCGAATTTGTAAATGATCCTGAAGATTGCGGCCAACGCCTTCAAGTGCATGCTCTACGTTAATACCTACTTTAGCCAACTGCTCTGGCGAACCAATGCCAGAGAGTTGTAATATTTGCGGGCTGCCAATAGCACCAGCACTTAATATTACTTCTAGATCGGCCTGAAGGGTATACATTTGACCATTGCGCCAGACATTCACAGAGGAACACTGTTTTTGACCATCAGCGGCTTTAGTCAGGTTAAGTTTGGTGACTTGAGCATGGGTCCACACGTGCAGATTTTTGCGCTTCTTCACAGGCCTCAAGAACGCTTTTGAGCTGCTCCAGCGCCAACCTTTACGCTGATTAACATCAAAGTAACCCGTGCCTGTGTTATCGCCACCATTAAAGTCATCGGTGGGCGGTATACCTGCTTGAGTCGCTGCGTTTGAATAGGCATCTAGAACTTCCCAACTTAAGCGTTGCTGCTCTACTCGCCACTCGCCGCCCGAACCATGAAAACGGGCTATGTCATTTACGTCCCTATTAATAGGCGCAGCGTTTTGATCAAGCCGATAATGGTCTTCGTGGGCTTTAAAGTTCTCAAGGCAAACATCCCAGCACCACTCGGGATCACCAGTTAGCTCCGCCCATTGATCGTAATCTCTGGCTTGGCCACGCATGTAAATCATACCATTGATCGACGAACAGCCGCCCAATGTTTTGCCACGGGGGTACAATAGGCTTCTACCGTTTAACCCAGTTTCCGGCTCCGTCCTATACTGCCAATCAGTGCGTGGGTTATCGATGCAGTACAAATACCCAACCGGTATGTGAAGCCAGTGGTAATTATCTTTGCCCCCGGCCTCTATCAACAACACTTGTTTAGAACTGTCGGCACTCAAACGGTTCGCTAGTAAAGCACCAGCGGTGCCCGCTCCAACAATAATATAATCAAACTTTTGTAACATCGGACGAGCACCTAAAACGAGCTATTTTTATTGCTGGATCAGCATACCACGCATTCCCATCAAGAGCGTATGCATCAGTGGTGATCTAAGGGGTTTGGATCTAAGGGGTCAGACTCGATCGATCTAAGGGGTCAGACTCGATTGATTTCAAATTTACTTCTGTAGGCAGACGATTTTCTGTCCCCGCCCTTTTTCAGTGGCTCAGATCGACGATTAAGCCGCTGTTCGACTTCCTTCTTGAAATAGCCGCCTCCCAAAAGGTCAGAAGATAGAAATCTTAACAATATATCGAAATAACTTACCTTAGCAAGCAAACAACCCCGGTAAGTCCGCAATAGACGCAAGCACCAAATCAGCATCGACTTCGAGCTCTGCTGTGTGGCTAGTC
>CBDUDU010000104.1:0-5978 GCA_965366045.1 uncultured Oceanospirillaceae bacterium | reverse complement strand
TAACAAATAAGATAATACTAGCCTCCGGTAACGGGTGGGAAAAAAGCCACTTCAGCAGCCACAGGAACCAAGGTATCTGACTTAGCCATCACTTGATTTACCGCCACTAATAGCTTGTCATTACTCAAGTCATGGGACCATTCAGGTCGACCCTCAATGATGTTAACTAGCAGCTGAGACACCGTTTGCGGAGCATCACTTTGCAACTCAAGGACACCCGTTTGCAACTGATCTTTGAGCTGCCCAAAAAACAAAACCTTAATCACAATACACCACCATGCTGGTCTTCAATCACCCAATGGCCGCTTTTGCCACCTTGTTTCTCGGTGACGCGCAAACCACCAATGGTCATGCTTCGATCCACGGCTTTACACATGTCATATAAGGTGAGTGCGGCGGTTGAGGCTGCGCACAAGGCTTCCATTTCTACACCTGTACGGCCATTAAGCTTACACATGGTGCTCACATTAACCCGATTAGCTGCCGCATCTGGCACTAACTCCACACTCACCTTCGACAACATCAACGGGTGACACAGGGGAATTAAGTCACTGCATTTTTTTGCCGCTTGAATGCCAGCAATACGCGCCACAGCGAGCACATCGCCTTTCTTATGCTTGCCACCGGTTATTAACGCTAAAGTGGCGGGCAACATTTCTACGTAGGCCTCGGCACGGGCTACACGCGTAGTAATGTCCTTTTCCGACACGTCTACCATGTGGGCATGGCCTTGCGTATCCAAGTGAGTCAATTGTGACATGAATCAGCCTTCCTTAAATAATGTTAGCTGGCATCAACTAGATTAAAGTGACTTTGCCTAATCACTGGGTTGGCATACATGGCCAACGCATACTGCTTTTGTGCGTCGTTTAAGTTGGCAAAGCGCTGTTCTAAAACGGCTTGCGCCACATGTTTTTGACCCGTTTGAACCGCTCGTGCGGCCAAATTAGTATCCTGCAAACAATAATTTTGCGCAATACTCGCATCAATAGCTCGAGCGATATCCTCGGGGGTTGCAAACTCACCTTCCAACGGCTTGCCAAAGGCGACGTGCACCTTGCCTTTGGCACCGGTAATGCCTTTAACGATGCTTTTCATATCTTCAAACTTAGCTTTTACGTATTCGCCGTTGTTGGCCAAGGCCGCTAGCTCTTCAGCCTTAGCAACATCACAGGGATCAAATTCATACGCAATTGAAACCGGTACTATATGCAAGCTGTTAATATAATCGGCGTAGCTTTGGCCCGATTTTTTCTTACACATATATAACATTTTCATCACCGCTACATCAGTGGCATCAATGCCATCTTTGGCGCGACCTTCACGCTGGGCAATCCAAATATTGTGCCCTGTGTGGACCGACTGATCAATATAACTAGACAAGTCCATATAGGCCTTCACCTTCTCTCGAATGCCTGTTGCAGAACGTTTCACTATAAAGCTTTTGTTGAGGCGCATAATGTCACTGACATATGGCTTTTGCAGCAAATTATCACCAATCGCCACCCGCGCCGTTTCCAAACCGTTCTGTTCAAGCCCGTAACTAACAAGGGCTGGGTCCATGGTGATGTCGCGGTGATTAGAAATAAACAAATAGCCTTTACCTGGCTGCAGGCATTCTAAACCGCTGTATGTGAGCTGAGAAACAGTGCGCTTAAGTGTTTTTCCCATATATTTGGCGATGATTTTTTGCCAAGAAAAAACAGTGTCTACGCCCTCAAACTCACGCTTTAATGCCCATCGAACCAGTGGGTTCATGGCGGGGCCTAAAAATGACTTGATGCGCGGAAACTTAAAACGCCCCAGCACATCCAGCAGTTCTTTATTATGTATTAAAGCGTCGATCACAGGCCTTACTTCGTCATCGTTGTAAGGGCGTATATCATCAAATGGATCAGTATCGTGGCTCATCGTTATAGTTCTATTATCCGCCAGTGGCATTCATAAATCGGAGGATTTGCGGCTTTTCATGCAAATCAAAATGGTGCTTTTCAGGTTTGAGCGACATGGCGTCTACAATCGCCTCTTTGATAGGCTCTACTTGTCCAGGATGAGCTCTAAGCAGAGGCATTAGGTTTACGCTGTGCTCATTACCTAGGCACAACAATAAACGCCCCTCTACCGTTACCCGCACGCGATTACAGTCGCCACAAAAATTATGACTGTGGGGCGAGATAAAACCAATACGCGAACCATGGCCTGGCATGGCGTAATAGCGCGATGGCCCCGCGGTCTGTTGCGGTACATGCGTTAACGTATAGCGCTGTTCGATAATTTCACGTACATCGTCGCTCGAGCAAAAGGTTAACGCTCGGTCGTGACTTTCGATAGCACCCAAAGGCATCTCTTCAATAAAAGCAATATCAATACCTTTATCACGTACAAATTCAACCAGATCTAACACTTCGTCGTCATTACTACCGCGCATGACCACAGCATTAATTTTAATACGCTCAAAGCCTTCCTCAATGGCGGCATTAAGCCCCTCAAGCACTTGAGGTAATTTACCTGTACGTGTCATGGCCTTAAACTTAGCTTCGTCTAACGAATCTAAGCTCACGTTAAGGCGCTTAACACCCGCGGCTTTTAGAGCCTTAGCATGGCGCACAAGTTGGGACCCATTGGTGGTAATGAGCAACTCGTCCAACCCGTCGAGCCGACCAATTTTGTGTAGGTTCTCAACCAAACCACGGCGTACCAACGGCTCGCCACCGGTGAGACGTATACGGCTAACCCCAAGTTCAACAAACGCAAGGGCCACCAGTTCAATTTCCTCGATGCTCATAATGCTATCGCGCGGCAAAAAGGTCATTTTTTCTGCCATACAATACACACAGCGAAAATCGCATCGGTCGGTAACCGAAATCCTCACATAATCTACACGACGCCCGAAGTCATCGATCAGCTGTTTTTGCATAAATTAACTCATGACCTATCTAACGGGCCGACTTCAAATTTATTAAGAGCGTATTATACGCTTCCTTCACTCAGACTGCTTAAACACTTGTGCAATTACCTTAACTAATCCAGACCGCCAAGGTCGCTGCTTAATACCAAAGGTGGCCAGTAATTTACTACAATCTAGCACGCTATAAGCAGGCCGAGGGGCAGTTGTGGGCCACTCTGCACTATTAACTGACTCAATCATGTCGGCTTGGGTCGCCCCATGGGTTTTAGCGGCGGCTAAAATTGCTTCGGCAAAGCCTTTCCACGTGGCTATTTCAGCGCCGCTATAATGATAGGTGCCCCACACGTCAATGCCGCAACTCAGCTGTTTGATAATGGCAATCAATACGCGCGCCACATCATTAGCATACGTGGGGCAGCCGTACTGGTCAGCCACGGCTTTAACATCATTTTGATGTTGCAGTTGTCGCAAGGTACGTAGTACAAAATTATTACCTTGGGCACTAAAAATCCAGCCCACCCGCAATATAATATGGGCCGCGCACTGATCCCTAATCACATTTTCGGCCGCCAACTTAGCGGTGCCGAAATGGTTTACAGGATGGGTTTTAGCATCTTCTTTGTAAGGTTGCTGCTGCTCACCTGAAAACACATAATCGGTTGATAAGTGTAGCAATGGCAGCGACAATGCATGGCAAGCCTGCGCCAACACCTGTGCCACATCATGGTTGTCACGGTAGCAGTCTTGAGGGTTTGTTTGCGCTTTGTCGACCACCGAATAACTGGCGGTATTTATGACGTAACTCGGCTGATGCCTACTGATTGCCACTTCAATAGCACTTGCATCCAAACTATTAAGAATGTCATCGTCAAACCAAACCACCAACATACCTTCGGTGAGTGCACGCGCACATAGCGCCGAGCCCACCTGGCTAGAAGCGCCGGCCACTAGAAGCTTAATCAAGCGTCTGCCTCCGGCTGCTCTACATAGGCTAACACCAGCGCGTGTAATTGCTGTTGACGCTCTTGCGAACAAAAGCTTGCCGCAATGGCATTGTGAGTAAATTGAGCCAACTCCTGCTGAGTGACAGGTATGGCTGTTGCAACCGCATTAAAGTTATCGTTCATATAGCCACCAAAATAGGCCGGATCATCGGTATTGATGCCCACACTTACGCCCTGCCGCAACAGTTCAACTATATTGTGCTGGTGCATATGCTCAAATACTTTTAACTTGGTATTGGATAAGGGGCACACCGTTAAATGCACTTTATCGCGGACCAAACGAGCCACTAGCGCCGGGTCTTCGACACAGCGCACGCCGTGGTCAATGCGATCCACGTTAAGTATATCTAGTGAATCTACAATATTGCTTGCGGGTCCTTCTTCACCCGCATGGGCAACTGCTAAATAACCTTGTTGACGGGCTTCGGCAAACACTCTGGCAAACTTTTGAGGTGGCTGCCCCACTTCTGACGAGTCTAGACCCACGGCCACAATTTGATGCTTCCACGGTTCGGCTTGACGTAGGGTTGTAAACGCACTGGCTTCGTCCAAGTGACGTAAAAAACACATAATGAGCTGGCTAGTAATACCCAACTCGTGTTCGGCTTGATCTAGGGCCTGGGTAATGCCTGCCATCACAACATTAAACTCAACACCACGTTCTGTGTGGGTTTGTGGGTCAAAAAATATTTCTGTGTGATGCACCTTGTCGGCCTTACAACGCAACAAATAGGCCCAAGTAAGGTCGTAAAAATCGGCTTGAGTAAGTAATACCTGTGCACCTTGATAATAAATATCTAAAAATGACTGCAAGTTAGAAAAATTGTACGCTGCTTTTACTGCGGCAGGAGTATCGTAAGGAATGGTAATGCCATTACGTTTGGCCAAAGTAAACATGAGCTCGGGTTCAAGGCTCCCTTCGATATGTAAGTGCAGCTCAACTTTAGGTAAATTGGCAATAAATTGATGCAAGGGGGCGTCCGCACAGTGGTCATAGCTAAAAGCGCATTCTAACATCTTTTGCCACCCTCAAGGAGACACATGTGAGACTAAACACTTTTCACCTGAGGCGTGTATAGTTAAACTAAGCAACGCCAAAACCATAGCGTAAAACATAAGAATAAAATCATGAACAAACCACAATCTCACCCCACCAGCTACCCGAAAAATGGCGGCTGGACGCGCATGTATACCGCCGCTACCTTTTCCCTTAAGGGCATGGAGTATTGTTTTAAACACGAAGCAGGCATGCGTGAATATAGTTTTATATTCCTCGCCAGCATTCCCTGCGCCATCTACCTGGGAGAGTCCCCCGTAGAACGTATTTTGATGATCGGCGCGGGCATCTTAGTGATTTTAATGGAGTACTTGAATTCCGCCATAGAAGCCACCTTAGATCGCATCAGCACCGAACATCACGACTTAACAGGCGCTGCTAAAGACATGGGGTCGGCTGCAGTGTTTGTAGCAGCCTTATTGTTTGTTTACGTATGGGGCGAGTTTGTGTATCGAGCCTTGTCGGCCTAAAACATAAAGTGCTCTTCATCCAAGCCTTGTAGCGTATCAGCACCGGCTAGCATGGTTGTAGCATGGCTTTGAGTACGCGGTAGTAAACGGCTATAGAAGAAGCGTGCGGTAAACAGCTTGGCCTCGTAGAAGGTTGCCTCAGAGGTCTCGCCTGCCAGCGCGTCTTGTGCAACCTTAGCGGCCCGAGCAAACAAATACGCTTGAGTTACATAGCCTGAGTACATTAAGTAATCCACTGACGCTGCACCCACTTCGTTACGGTCTTTCATTGCAGCCATACCAATTTTTAAGGTCAGGTCGCCCCACTCCTTATTGGCATCCATTAATGGCTTAATAAACTCCGCCATGGCGTCATTGTCTGCTTCGGCTTTACAGAACTGATGTATCTCTTTGGTAAAGGCCCTGAGGCTTTCGCCTTGTGTCATCAGCACCTTACGGCCCAATAAGTCTAACGCCTGAATACCCGTGGTGCCTTCGTAAATGGTCGAGATACGGGCATCACGCACAATCTGTTCCATACCCTGCTCGCGGATATAGCC
>CBDUDU010000103.1:0-6082 GCA_965366045.1 uncultured Oceanospirillaceae bacterium | reverse complement strand
AGGTCTTGCTGCACAATTTCGTAACTTGCTTGGCTGTGGTCGCGGGCCATATTGTGTTGACAGCGGCTTACCATGGCGGCCGAGTTATCCACCCCAATCACGTGTGCTCCTGCCGGAAGATTTTGGCGTAAGCGCAGGGTCATGGTGCCAAGCGAACAGCCTAGGTCGTAACAATTACTTTGACTCTGCCCATAACGGGCGGCGAGCAAACCGATAACATCCAGTAAAAAATTATAACCAGGTACCGAGCGTTGGATCATGTTATCAAACACGTCGGCTACTTGAGCATTAAACTCAAACGGTGCGGGCGACTGTAGAGGCGCGGCAAAGATAGTGTCGCGTTGTTGGTTGAGGTCTTTTTGGGTCATGATTTTAAGGGTGCTTAGTCATAAGGCAGTGGTTGTTATTGTGCGCTTGGGCGCGTGCCCAAGGTGGCAGTGGTTTGTATTGCTTCAGCCGTTGGTATGGTGGCTGCGGCTGGGATATAGGTGACGCTCAGTTTTGATCCGGGCGCTAAATTAGTGACGTAATCCAGCGATTGATTCCAGTCAGTTACTAAGCGGCCGTCAAAGTGGGTGATGCGGTCGCCGGGTTGCAAGCCAGCCTGATGGGCTGGGCTGTTGGCATATATGCCGGTGAGCAAAATGCCTTGTTTGGTTAGGTTGGGAGAGAATTCATGGGCCGCTTGGGAGACTAGGTCGTATAGAGCTTCCGCTTCAAAGTCGATACCTAGCCAGCCCCTTACTACCTGGCCGTGGGCAACGATATTGTTTAATACGTTAGCTGCAATGCTAATGGGTATGGCAAGGCCTAAACCTTGGCTACGCAGGCTAGTTTGGCTGTTGTAGAAATGGGCGCTATTAATGGCCACTAACTCACCTTTACTATTGACCAGCGCGCCGCCAGAATTGCCAGTGTTGATGGCGGCGTCGGTTTGGATGAAGCTTTCAAAGGTGTTTAGGCCTAAGCGATTGCGCCCAGTGCCGCTGATCAAACCCATAGATACAGACTGCCCTAATCCATGGGGGTTGCCAATAGCAAATACTAAGTCGCCTATACGGGCCGTGGCGTCAATGGCCGCGGTGGCGGCGACGAGTTGATCAAGGTCAATTTTGATCACGGCTAGGTCGGTGGCGGCATCTGTGCCTACCACGGTTGCCGGTGCGCTACGTCCATCACTGAGTTTTACTTGGATGCGGCTAGCTTGGGCAATAATATGGTGGTTGGTCAGGATGTAGCCATCCGGGCTGACAATAACTCCTGAGCCAAGGCCTATTTTATCAACATTATTTGCCAGTAGTTGGCCTTCAAGTAGGTTGGCATAATGAGGGTCTTGAAATAATGCTGAGGAAGCTGCGGGGGTGTAGGTTTGACTGTAAATGCTAACCACCGATGGCATGGTGGCTTCAAGCATGTCGGCGTAGCTATGTGTTGCTGATGTATTATGGGCAGTGGTTGTTTGAGACCACAGCGGTATGCCGGTTTTTTGGCTCAACCATTGGGGTGCCGCGAAGATTAGTGCGATGGAGACCAGTCCTCCGGCTAGGGCAAAACGGGATAAATATTTGATCAATGATAGGGCCATGGAATTAAGGTCGGTTGGTTGCCTTTTGCTGGGGTGTATAGTGTAAACTTAAGGCCAAATAAAGGCAAAAATACGCAGAGTAATAATGCATGGCAATACACACGGTAGACTTGTTGTACTATTTGGATGGCCTGCTTACGCCTGGACAATTTAAAGACTATGCACCTAACGGTCTGCAAGTGGAAGGTAAGCGCACCGTGAGCCATTTGGTTGCGGGAGTCACCGCAAGCCAAGCACTGATTGATGCGGCCATCGAGCGTAATGCTGATGCTTTGCTGGTGCATCATGGCTATTTTTGGCGCAATGAATCCAGCCCATTGGTGGGCATTAAGAAAAACCGTATTAAAGCGCTGTTGGCCCATGACATTAACCTGATTGCCTATCATCTGCCGTTAGATTGCCATGGGCAACTAGGTAACAATGCGCAGCTTGGCCAGCTCATGGGGTGGCGGTCTGACGCACATATGCAGTCTAGCGGCATTACCGGATTGGGTCTGTGTGCGACTTTGCAACAGCCCTGTAGTGGGTCGGAAATACAACAACAACTGTCTCATATGCTGGGCCGAGAGGCGCTCCATATTGATGCCCCTGGTGCTGTGATCAAACGTATCGGTTGGTGTACAGGTGGTGCTCAAGGTATGATTGAGCAAGCGGTTGAGTTAGGTTTAGATGCTTATGTGTCGGGTGAGATATCGGAGTCTACCGTGCATATAGCGCGCGAAAATGGCATCCACTATTTTGCTGCCGGCCATCATGCTACGGAACGTTATGGGGCTAAAGCGCTGGCTGCACATTTGCAGCAAGAGCTAGACATCACTTGTGAGTTTGTAGATATCGATAGCCCGGCATAAGCTATTGGGTTGGTGATACGGGAATGTCGTAGGCGGGTGGCTGTGGGTTTTCCGGTTTGTTTTTAAGCCCATAACGCTCATCTAGCGTGCCGTGTTCGGTTTTGTCGGTGCTAGGCGCATAATCCATGGGTGGACGAATGACAGCGGCAGGTTCGGCTTGGTGCTCGATGGCAGTTTCACTCGGGCCAGCAATGGTTTCGAGGCTGCTGGCCATGTCTGGGTCGTCACATAGGCTTTGCGCGCCTTTGGCGAGTTGTTGGTGTACATTGCGATAGCTGTCGGTGAGTTGATTAACGGCAGCGGCAGTGTCAGCAAAGTGCAGGTTTACTTGCTCTTTGTATTCAGCCATTTCTGTGTGCGCAGCTTGTAGTTGTTCGCTGAGCTGAGTTTGGCGCTTAAGGTCGCTATTGTTGTTACGGCCCAGCAAAAAACCGATGCCTAAACCGAGTAATAATAGTATTAGCCAAAAAAACCAATCGTTGCTGAGTAAATCCACCAATAGCTCCTTTTCATAAAGTGTCTCAGAAGCTAGTATTGTAATGTAAATATCCCATTAGTTCATCATGCACGTTAACAGTTTATGACCTCTCCTTTAGAAAAATACCAGCAACATCAAAAACAGGCGAACTTCTTGCCCGACGCAGCCCAAGAGGCGGCCATTAATCACTTACAGCGCCTGTATTTCGATTTGTGCCAACTGCAGGAGCAAAAACAGCATCAACGACCTCGTTTGCGGCGTAAATTGGGGGGCTTGCTTGGTAAGTCGTCAACCGTGCAGAAAGCGCCGCAAGGTCTGTATTTTTGGGGTGGCGTGGGTCGTGGCAAAACCTATTTGATGGACGTGTTTTATGATTGTTTGCCGTTTGAGAATAAGCATCGGACCCACTTTCATCGCTTTATGCGCCATGTACATGAGCGTTTGGCGGTACATAAAGGCATAAAAAACCCATTGTTTAACGTGGCGCAAGAGTTGGCGGCTGACGCACAGGTGATTTGTTTTGATGAGTTCTTTGTTACCGACATTACTGATGCCATGATTTTGGCGGGGTTGTTAGGTGCTTTGTTTGACCTTGGGGTGGTGTTGGTGGCCACTTCTAATATTGAACCGCGTAATTTGTATGAAAATGGTTTGCAGCGCCAGCGTTTTTTGCCGGCCATCGCGCTGCTGGAGCAACACACCACTGTAGTTAATGTGGACGGTGGCGTAGATTACCGGCTGCGCACCTTAGAGCAGGCCGAGCTGTACCATTGGCCGTTAGATGACACGGCGGATGCCAGCTTAAGAGCAAGCTTTGAAGCCTTGGCGCCAGAGCAAGGGCATATAAAGGACGCTGGCAAGTTGACGATCAACAGTCGTTCGTTTGATTATGTGAAGCAGTGTGATGATATTTTGTGGATGACGTTCGAGCAGCTGTGTATATTGCCTCGCTCGCAAAATGACTATTTAGAGATTGCCAGTGAGTATCACGCCTTAATTGTGAGTCGAGTGCCTCGGCTAGATCGCCATAGTAGCGACCAAGCCCGGCGCTTCGTCAATTTAGTAGACGTGTGTTATGACTCTAACGTTAAAATGATACTCTCGGCGCAGGTGTCTTTGTTGGATCTGTATGCCGGTGGTCAGCTGGATTTTGTGTTTCAGCGCACCTTAAGTCGCTTGCAAGAGATGCAGTCACACGAGTATTTGGCGCGCGGTCATGTGGCCAGCTAAAAACTTTTACATAAGGGCTTAACAAGTCGGCATCTTATCCTGTATAATTTGCGCTCGCAGTTTCTGTGTTGGCTTGAGTCTTAATTTGCTTGGGTTGTTTTGGGCTCAGGCTGCTAGTCACGTTATTGGTGACAGGGTGGTGAATTACCACGTGTTACGCAATAACCCAATAATTATAGGTAGGCCCAGTTAATAGGGCCATTAAATAGGTTATTCACATGAAAACCGTAAGTACTAAACCTGCTGACGTTACCCGCGACTGGTACGTTGTTGATGCAGAGGGCCTAACTTTAGGCCGTATGTCTACTGAAATCGCTCGTCGTCTACGCGGCAAGCATAAGCCAGAATTCACTCCACACGTGGACACTGGTGACTACATTGTTGTTGTTAACGCCGAAAAAGTTCGCGTAACTGGCAACAAGGCAAAAGACAAGATGTACTACCGTCACACTGGTTACCCAGGTGGTCTACGTTCTATGTCTTTCGAAAAAATGGTTGAGCACGCTCCAGAGCGCACCATTGAATTCGCTGTTAAAGGTATGTTGCCAAAAGGTCCTTTGGGCCGTGCTATGTACTCCAAGCTTAAAGTGTATGCTGGTACTGAGCATCCGCATCAAGCGCAACAACCACAAACATTGACCCTGTAAGGAGACGATCATGGCAGCTACTCAATATTATGGTACTGGTCGTCGTAAGACCTCTACCGCTCGTGTGTTCATGACTCCTGGCACTGGCGCTATCACTGTAAACAGCCGTACTTTGGAAGTTTACTTTGGTCGTGAAACAGCCCGCATGATTGTTCGTCAACCACTAGAGTTGACAGAAACAGTTGAAAAGTTCGACCTTAACATTACCGTAGAAGGCGGTGGTGGTTTTGGTCAAGCTGGCGCGATTCGCCACGGCATTACTCGTGCATTGATGAACTTTGACGAAACATTGCGTCCTAGTCTTCGTGCTGCTGGTTTTGTTACCCGTGACGCGCGTGAAGTTGAGCGTAAGAAGGTTGGCCTACGTAAAGCACGTAAGCGTCCTCAGTTCTCTAAGCGTTAAGCTTACTGCGCCTCTTTTTGGCGTGCTCCAAAAAGCCCAGCCCTCGTGCTGGGTTTTTTATTGGGTATTCATAAAGCAAATGGCGGTTGTGGCCCTCGATTAAACCTTTAACCTTGTCAATTTAAGGCCATTCCTTTACTATTGCTGACAATAATTTTACAGCGTAGCTGGAGACCAATTGAATGAGTAATGATGGCGTGAATAAGGCCCGTCGTCGCATGCTAGTCGGCACATCCGTAGTTGTGGGTGCTGTTGGTGGTGTGGGCGCTGCAGTCCCTTTTGTAGCCTCCTGGAACCCAAGTGCACGAGCCAGAGCTGCTGGCGCACCGGTCAAGGCGGACATCAGTAAGTTAGAACCAGGTCAACAAATGATTGTTGAGTGGCGCGGCAAGCCAATATGGATTGTACGTCGCAGCGCAGAAGCATTAGCGAACTTGGAAGCCCTTAACGATAGCCTGGCCGATCCTGGTTCAGCTAAGTCAAAGCAGCCTGCCTATATCCCTGGCTCCTCTGCACGCTCGTTACGCGATGAAGTGATGGTAATGGTGGGTATTTGTACTCATTTAGGCTGTTCACCGACTTATCGTCCCGAGATTGCGCCTGCTGACCTAGGTGCCGATTGGAAAGGCGGATTCTACTGCCCTTGCCATGGTTCTACATTCGATTTATCTGGTCGTGTTTATAAAAGTAAGCCCGCCCCGATCAACTTAGACATCCCGCCTCATTTTTACGAGAGTGACACGATCATTCGAATTGGCGAAGACGGAGGAAATGCGTAATGGCTGTAGGTAATCCTAATCGCCCAAAGGCGGACAGTGGCATCATTCGTTGGATTGATGATCGTTTTCCACTGACGCAAATGTGGCAAGACCACATGTCTAAATACTA
>CBDUDU010000102.1:0-6108 GCA_965366045.1 uncultured Oceanospirillaceae bacterium | reverse complement strand
TCGTGATCCAATACGTTAATCATACCTAGGTCGTGGCGCTGACCCATGGCGTAGTCATTAAAGTCGTGGGCTGGGGTGATTTTTACACAACCCGTACCAAATTCCATATCAACGTAATCATCAGCAATGACCGGAATTAAACGACCCACCAAGGGTAGCTCAATGAAGGTGCCTATAAGGTGTTGGTAACGCTCATCCTTAGGATGTACCGCCACGGCGGCATCACCTAGCATGGTCTCTGGACGCGTGGTGGCGACGACTAAATGGTCTTTACCATCGGCGGTCGTAGCACCTTCTGCTAGCGGATAACGCAAATGCCACAAATGGCCTTTTTCGTCAGTAGAAATAACCTCTAGGTCCGAAATGGCCGTGTGTAGCTTGGGGTCCCAGTTGACTAACCGTTTGCCGCGGTATATGAGTCCATCGTCGTACAAACGTACAAAGGCTTCTTGCACCGCAGTATAAAAGCCGTCGTCCATGGTGAAGCGCTCACGGCTCCAATCGACACTGGCGCCCATACGACGAAGCTGGCGGGTAATAGTGCCGCCTGATTCATTTTTCCAGTCCCAGACTTTTTCCAGAAACTTATCACGCCCGAGTTGATGGCGGGTTTTGCCTTCTTCGGCTTGAACTTTACGCTCCACCAACATTTGGGTAGCAATACCTGCATGATCGGTACCGACCTGCCACAAGGTATCATGGCCTTGCATGCGCTTAAAACGCGTCAAGGTATCCATGATGGTATCTTGGAAAGCATGGCCCATATGCAAACTACCCGTGACATTAGGCGGAGGGATAACAATACTGTAAGGCGTGCCCTCACCGGAGGGAGCGAAGTAATTGTTATCTTCCCATTGCTGGTACCACTGTTGCTCAATGGCGCTGGGGTTATATGTCTTTTCCATAATGTCGATGTGGCGCTCTAAAAAAGGTGGGATGAAAAAAGTACGTTGCCAAAAACCGTGTTAGTGATTACAACCAGGTCCGTGGATATGACCAGCAGATAATTCATCGGCTGTGGCTTCACGAATAGCCATCACTTCTACGTCAAAATTGAGGGTTTCGCCGGCCAGATCGTGGTTGCCGTCAACGCTTACTTTGTCGCCATCAACTGCAGTAATGGTGACAACATGCTGCTGGCCAGAATCGCCTTCGGCGTGGAACTGCATACCTACTTCTAAGGTGTCGATGCCAGAAAACATTTCACGCTCTACCTGCTGCACCATTTCTTCCATGTATTCGCCGTAGCCTTTGTGAGGCGGCACTTCTACTTGCAGCTTGTCACCCACTTGTTTGCCTTCTAGGGCTTCTTCTAGGCCTTGAACGATGTTGTTTGCTCCATGCAAATACGGTAATGGTTCGCCTTCGCGTGAGGTATCCACTAGCTCACCCGCGCCATTGGTTAGGGTGTAGTGGAAGCTCGCTACGCTGTTTTCGGCAATTTTCATTTGATACTCCAAAATGCCCTAATAACAGTCTTATTTAGGGCGTCAATAATTAAACTTAACTCATGAGCTTGAGCAACCTGCTATAATACCGCAAAAATCGCTTCTAGGCTCTAATTTCCATGCATTTTACTATTCACGATACCCTAGGTATTATCCACCTAATTAGGGGCTTATCTTGGCTGATTTTGAAACTCACCGGCTGGAAAGTTATCAACGTTGCACCCGCCACCGGCAGTTATCTTATTATTGCAGCCCCCCACACTTCAAACTGGGATTTTCCACTTGGCATTACCATGGCCTTTCACCTGCAGCTTCGCGTCTATTTTATTGGCAAGCACACCTTATTCAAAGGACCAATGGGGCCTTTCATGCGCTGGTTAGGCGGTATTCCTTTAGACCGTAAAGCTAGTCGGAATTTTGTTGAAGGGTCGATAGAGACGTTTAACAACAACCCTAACCTAGTTATGGCTATTGCTCCCGAAGGTACGCGGTCAACCGTTCCACGCTGGAAGACTGGGTTTTATCATATGGCCAAAGGCGCAAAGGTACCTATTGCCCTGGCTTATTTTGATTTTTCCACCAAAATTGGTGGCATTGGAAAAATGCTCAACACCACTGATGACATGGATGTTGACATGCAAACCATTGCCGACTTTTATCGCACCAAAATAGGTAAAGTGCCTGCCAACTACAACCCCGACATTACCGGCGCCACACTTAACTCCAAGCCTTAGAGCCTTGCCTTTAACACCACGAACTTTGGGTGTGAACCGATCTGCTGCACCTGCTTAAACCAACGTTTGAGTTTAGCGTGATAACCTAAATGCCGATTACCCACCACCCATAGTTCACCGTCTGCGGTAAGCACTTGTGCGGCTTGAGCAAACATACGCATGGCAATTTGATCGCCCACCACGCGCTCTTGGTGAAAAGGCGGATTGCACAAGATCAAATCAGCCGACCGTGGGTCCATATCAGTAAGACAATCGTTAGTTAAAAAACGGCACTGCGTCCCGACGCTATTGACTAAGGCGTTATTGGTAGCTGAGGCCACTGCCATAAAGGATTCATCTACGCCAATCACTTGGCTTTGAGACCATTTTTTAGCGGCCATGATGGCCTGCACGCCGTTACCACAGCCCAAGTCGATAATATGTTGATAGTTGCCGTCGGGGAAATTTTCCAGCAATACCTGCGCACCCGGGTCTAATCGTGTCGGGCTAAACACCCCGCTATAGTGATCTAGGGTTAGACCTAAGCCCTCCACCGACCAGCAGTGTGTTTGTGCAGGAGGGCTCTCGCCGCCACCAACCTCTCTCTTTGCAGCCAGCACTAAACGTGCCTTTTTGCGTGCCAAACTGGTCGTTAGCGGGCCCAACAAAGATTCCAACAATTCAAACAACGGAGTGTCTAAGTGCTTTACCATCACCGGCATGATGATGGTTGTACCCGCAGCCAACTGTGGCAATAGACGAGCCACTTGGTCTTTTAATAATCGATGGCTTTTTGGCAATTTCAACACCACCAAATCGAACGCACCTTGAGGGGTTTCATGGGCCGGCACAAAATCTGCTAATGGCAAATTATTATGTTGCGTATTGTACGCCAACGCTTGCTGGGCAATATGCGAATCACTCCACAAAGTCGGTACACCACCAGTGAGCGTCTTCACCGCCGCTGTTAGGCCACAGGTGACGGCGGCAAAGGGCTCGTTCACCAGCAGCACTCGGCTATGGGGCTGCAACAATTGCTGCTCATGGATATAATCCAAGGCCAGCAAATCGCCTTGATCAAATGCCAGCAACGTTTGTTTGAGATCTAGCGGTACCCGACAAATATTGAGATCACCAAAGTGGCTCGCCATGGCTGATGACGGGGATGGAATTGAGTTTTTAGACATAATAATTAGGGTGCCAAACGATCAATAGACCAGCCATCAACACCGTACTGATACCGAAAACGATCATGCAAACGGCTGGGGCGCCCCTGCCAAAACTCAAAATGAGTGGGCTGCAAACAATAACCTACCCACGGCTTAGGGCGCTCGACCTGTGTTTCTAGGGTTTGTTGGTCGAGAGAATGTACATTGGTTTGCAGCTCTGCTGATCCACTAACCACTTGGCTTTGCGCAGTGGCCGCTGCACTTAACTGGCTTGCCCTAGGGCGGCTCTGGAAGTATGCATCGGCTGTCGCGTCTGGCAACATCACCACCTTACCCGAAATACGCACTTGCCGCTCCAGAGGCTGCCAATAAAACAACACTGATGCCTGTGGATTGCTGGCCAAGTCTTGGCCTTTATGACTGCGGCTATCGGTGTACCAAACCAACCCCTGAACATCATAGCTTTTCATCAGCACAATGCGGGCGCTGGGCATGCCGCAAGCCGACACGGTTGCCAAAGACATAGAGGTGGCATCCAGCGGACATGCGCTTGTGGCTTGCATTAACCAAGTACCAAATTGCTGCCATGGGTCCAACGCGAGGTCTTGTCTACGCAGCCCTTCGGCTTCGTATTCGCGTCGATAATCGTTATAGTCTTGTGATGGCATTGATGTCGCCCAGTTACTTACATTAGTGGATCATATGCTCCATTATAAGCTGCCTCTGTCTGGGCGCAAACTCTTGTATCTCGTCAGAACTTCTAATCTGTGAATTGACCGAGTAAATAATGCGTAAAGACCACAACTACCGCACAATCACAAATATCAAATCCGCAAGCGTTAATGTACTATTTAGCCCTAATTTTTATTAGATTCAAAAGCCGCTGTGCTTTTTTTACTTAGATAAGGTCGTTTACATGAGTGCCATATCCATCCTTTCTCGTTTTATTTTTAAGGTTGCCCTGCCCATCGCTATTGTTGCTGGCGCTATAGCTGGCTTCATATATCTTAAAGATTCGAAACCAGAAGTGTCCGCTAAGCCAATTGCCGAAAAAGTATGGGGAGTTTCCAGCCATGTCGTCCAACTGCAAGACCTAGCCCCTCAAATCACACTTTATGGTGCCGTAGAAGCTAGCGAAACAGTACAGCTTAGCGCTACGGTCAACGCTTTCGTTAACCAAGTCAATGTTAGCCGTGGTGACCGAGTAAGCAAAGGGCAAACCATGGCGCAGCTAGACGACCGGGAACTACGCCTGACCTTGGCTCAACGTCAAGCGAGCCTAGCCGATATTGAGGCGCGCATTAACAGCGAGATTAATCGCAATAAAACCGATCGTAAAGCGTTAAAAGTTGAGCAGCAATTACAAGCCATCAATGAAAAAAACTTGCGTCGCCAACAGCAACTTGTCGACCAAAACGTGGCCCCTGCATCACGCTTAGAAGACGCCACTCGGGCCGTGCAACAACAGCAACTGTCATTACTCAACCGTGAAAACACCATCGCCGACCACCCTAACCGTTTGGCGCAACTGAAAGCCGCAGCCACTCAAAGTAACGTACAACTCGAGTTTGCGCAGCTCGACTTACAACGCACTCGCATCCTGGCACCGTTTGAAGGTCGGGTATTAAGTGTAGACACCGCCGCTGGCAACCGTGTACGTAACGGCGACCGCGTAGTTAAACTATATAACACCCAAAACCTTGAGGTTCGTAGCCAGATTCCGGCCCGCTATGTACCGATGATGCAAACCACCGCTTCAGGCGCAGGCCTTACCGCCAGCATTATCCACGCAGGCCGAACCTATCCATTGGAATTGGATCGTTTATCCGCTGAAGCGTCAACCAGTCAAGGCGGCATTGATGCGTTCTTTACCCTTAAGCAAGGCCAAAACGTTGAAGTCGGCCGCAATTTGCAAGTACAGGTACAGCTGCCTATGGAGGCCAATGTAGTCGCCCTGCCTGCATTAGCCATTTATGGCCAAAACCGTGTTTACCGGATTATTGATCAACGTTTGCAAGCCGTGAGCATTGACCGCATTGGCGCTTGGACCAGCCCTACGGGCGAGCGTTTAACCTTGGTGCGCAGTGTCCTGTTACAAAGTGGTGATCAGGTGTTGACTACCCAACTTCCCAATGCCGTTAGTGGCTTACTAGTCGAAACCCGATAGGCGGAGCATAGCACTATGATGCAATCATTTATTCGCCTCTTTGCTAACCACAAAGTAGCTCCTAACTTGTTAATGTTGTTACTGTTTTTATCGGGTGTCTATGGCTTAAAACAGCTCAATACGCAGTTTTTTCCAGACTTTGCTGTAGATGTGGTGATGGTGAATATACCTTGGCCTGGAGCGGCGGCGGAAGACGTACAAAGCAGTATTACCATCCCTGTTGAGCAAGCCTTGAAAAGTGTAGCTAACGTTAACAAAGTCAACTCTAGCACCTACCGTGGCGGCGTGACCCTTTGGTTAAACATCGACAGTGGTGCCGACTTTACAGAAACCACCAATGCCATCAAACAGCGGGTCGATTCGGTGGGTAATATGCCTACAGATGCTAAAACCCCAAGTGTTGAACAGTTTGTTATGTACGAAAACGTGGGCACCTTGCTCATTACCGCCGATGGCCCGGTTGATGAACTGACTAATTTAGCTCGCCAAGCAGAGCGGGAGTTGCTGGCCAAAGGCATCAGCAAAATCAACTTCACCGGTTTACCCGAACGGGAAATCGCTATTCAAGTAGATACCAGCACTATGCACGAACTGGGTTTGTCTTTGCAAAA
>CBDUDU010000101.1:0-6228 GCA_965366045.1 uncultured Oceanospirillaceae bacterium | reverse complement strand
ATTTCGGTGTCTTCATCTTTAGCGGGTAAGTGGCCAAATTGTTGGGTGACGATGCCACCAATGGTGTCGAACTCGCTATCGTCGTAGTAAGTGCCAAAATGATCGTTAAAATCTTCGATGGTGGTGAGGGCTTTAACTAAAAAGCCATTGTCGGCAAAGGGGCGGATGTTGCTGTCATCTTCTTCGGCGTCAGTTTCATCTTCTATTTCGCCCACGATTTGTTCTAATACGTCTTCAATGGTCACTAAGCCCGCTACGCCACCGTATTCGTCGAGCACAATGGCCATGTGATAACGGTTGGTACGAAACTCATTAAGCAAGATGGACAAGCGCTTACTTTCTGGCACAAAAATGGGTTTGCGCAACATGGCGTTAAGGTCAAAGTCATCCATCTGTTTAGCAAAGGCTAGGGGCAATAAGTCTTTGGCTAGCAGTATGCCTAACACTTCATCTGGCGACTCGCCGATCACAGGGAAGCGTGAGTGGGACGTTTCGGTAATGGTTTGCATGAACTCTGTGGTGCTTTGGTCGGCTTTAACTACGGCCATTTGAGGCCTAGGCACCATGATGTCACGCACTTGCATGTGTGACATTTGTAACGCGCCTTCGATGGTGTCGAGGGCTTCGCGGTCAAGTATTTGGTCTTCTTCCGCTTGACGAATTTGCTCTAGCAGCTCTTCTTTAGTGCTGGGGCGGTCGCTAAGGAAAAAGGAAAGTCTATCCAGCCAGGAGCGTTTGTCCTGACTGTTGGTCGACGCGTCGTCGTTCATGAGGGGGGTTAAATCCTAAATAGTTTAGTTAGCCAATTTATACGCTTAGTCGTGCGTTTTGGCAACGTATGGATTAGCAATGTTAAGCTGTGCTAATAGTTGGGTTTCGAGGCTTTCCATCAATTCAGCCTCGTCGTCATCAATGTGGTCATAGCCTTGCAAATGCAAGGTGCCGTGAATAACCAAGTGAGCCCAATGATGTTGTGTGGCTTTGCCTTGTTGTGCGGCTTCTTCCGCAACTAAACTGGCATTAATCACTAGGTCACCCAAATAATCGGCATCGCCTAGCTCTTGGGCCATGGCTGCAGCTATTTCTGGGTCTTCAAATTCGGGTTCTTCAAACGGGAAAGACAACACGTTAGTGGGTTTGTCTTTGCCGCGATACTGTAAATTTAACGCTTGGCTCTCGGCTGGCTCAACTACACGAATGGTGATTTCTGTGGCTGCAGAATAGTTTTCAACAGCCAATTGGGCCCATTGTTCAAACTGCGCTAAGCTGGGTAGGTTTGAGTTTTCACAGGCCACTTGCAAGTCAAGGTTCATGGGTTTTTCTTTTCAAACACATCGTAGGCATCAACAATACGCTGTACCAAGGGGTGGCGCACGATGTCGCTGGATAAAAAGTGGGTAAAACCAATGTCGTTGACGCCATCGAGTACTTCAATGGCGTGCTTTAGGCCCGAGGGAGTGCCTTTGGGTAAGTCGATTTGGGTGACGTCGCCGGTAATCACAGCGGTGGAGCCAAACCCAATACGCGTCAAAAACATCTTCATTTGTTCGCGCGTGGTATTTTGGCTTTCGTCCAAAATAACAAAACTACCATTAAGCGTGCGGCCGCGCATATAGGCCAGCGGCGCAATTTCAATAATATTCTTTTCTATCATGCGTGCCACAGTTTCAAAACCAAGCATTTCATACAGGGCGTCGTAAAGTGGGCGCAGGTAAGGGTCTATTTTTTGCGCCAGGTCGCCCGGTAAAAAACCTAGTTTTTCACCGGCTTCTACCGCAGGGCGGACTAATAAAATACGTCGCACTTCTTCGCGCTCTAGGGCTTCAACTGCACAAGCTACGGCTAGGTAGGTTTTGCCGGTCCCAGCAGGCCCAATACCAAAGTTAATGTCGTGCTGACGAATGGATCGGATATAACTCTGTTGGGTTTCGCCACGGGGTTTAATATTGGCGCGTTTGGTGCGAATGGTTAACCCGGTGTCTTGAGGCTGATTGGCTTTTTGAATGGGGGTGCTGGCACTGGTTTCGGTCATGGTGTGCAGGGCTTCCACTAACGCGAGGTGCACCATGTCGGGTGTCACTTCACTGGTTTGTTGGGCTTCGCGATAAAGCTGTTGTAATACCTTCTCTCCAGCCAAGCAGGCTGCAGGTGTACCGTCTAAGTGAAAACGGTTACCACGATTACTGATGCTCAGTTGTAGGCGTTGTTCGATAATACGTAAGTTGCCATCTAGATGGCCTTGCAGGCTGGCTAGGTGCTGGGTGTTGTCTGGCAACAAGCTAAAAATGGTGCCGCTTGAATCGCTCTTGGATACGTGTGTTGGTTGCGTCATGTCAGTCTATTGCAGCACGATTGGGCCAACGGGCGCAAGTCCGTCTAATTCTGAGGCAACAAGTTCGCCTCGTAACGAGTGAGGGCCGGCGTCTAAAATGCGAATTTGAGCGAACTTGCCAATCAAATCGGCATTGCTGCACGGGAAATTAACCGAGCGATTGTTTTCGCTACGGCCGGTGAATTTACCTGGATCTTTTTTTGAGTAACCGTTCACCAGTACACGCTGCAAACTACCGATCATGGCTTTGCTGATATCAAACGATTGACTATCAATGCGTCGCTGCAATAAGGATAGGCGCTGTTTTTTGGTGGCGATATCGGTATGGTCGGGCAGATCGGTGGCGGGTGTACCCGGACGTTGACTGTAAATAAAGCTAAACGACAAATCAAAACCAATGTCGGCAATGAGGTCCATAGTGGCTTCAAAGTCGGCATCAGACTCACCCGGAAAACCAATGATAAAGTCTGACGAAAAGCTAATGTCGGGCCGCTGTTTGCGGATGCGACGCATTTTAGACTTATATTCTAACGCCGTGTGACCACGCTTCATGGCCATCAAAATTTTGTCTGAACCCGATTGAACTGGCAAATGTAAATGGCTTACTAGTTCAGGGATCTGGCCAAATGCATCAATAAGACTGTCGGAAAATTCAACCGGGTGGCTGGTGGTAAAACGAATACGATCGATGCCATCTATGTTAGCTACTAGGGCGATAAGCTCGGCTAGATCAACCACCTCACCGTCTTCGGTGTCGCCTTGGTATGCGTTCACGTTTTGACCCAATAAGTTGACTTCGCGCACGCCTTGTTCGGCCAGTTGCTCAACTTCTTTAAGTACGTCGTTTAACGGCCGACTTACTTCCTCGCCACGGGTGTAAGGCACCACGCAGAAGGTACAGTACTTGCTGCAGCCTTCCATGATGGAGACAAAGGCTTCGGCGCCATCAACTTTAGGCGCTGGCAGGTTGTCGAACTTTTCTATTTCTGGGAAGCTAACGTCCACCACACCTTTGGCGCCCGCATCGGTTGCGTCGATCATATCCGGTAAGCGGTGCAAGGTTTGTGGGCCAAAAATCATATCTACAAACGGCGCACGTTTAGAAATGGCTTCGCCTTCTTGGCTCGCTACACATCCGCCCACGCCAATTTTAAGGTCTGGTTTGGCTTCTTTTAATTTGCGCCAGCGCCCCAATTGGTGATAAACCTTATCTTGGGCTTTTTCACGAATGGAACAGGTGTTGAGTAACAACACGTCGGCTTCGGCTTCGTTGTCGGTTATTTCCATGGCATGGCTATCGCCCAGCAGGTCGGCCATGCGCGACGAATCGTATTCGTTCATCTGGCAACCGTGGGTTTTAATAAATAGCTTTTTGGTCATGGTAAACACCTGCAATATTGAAGCACACATTATACAGTTAAGGCGGCTGTTAAACCTAGCTTGAAATTAGTTCTTTTGGCCCTAATATAAGCTGCTAGAAGATGTAATGCCCTTTGTGATAACAGCCTTAAGAAAATACTATGAAAGATAACAAAACGGTTTATAAAGTGATGTTTGTAAACCAAGAAGAAACCTACGAAATATTTGCCCGCCACGTTTATCCAAGTGAGATGTATGGTTTTGTAGAAGTAGAAGAGTTTGTATTTGGCGAACGCAGCCAGTTGCTGGTAGACCCAGGCGAAGAAAAGCTCAAAGCTGAATTTGCGCAAGTAAAACGCAGCTATATTCCTATGCATAGCGTCATTCGTATTGACGAAGTAGAAAAAGAAGGCGTGGCCAAGGTCACTAAGGGTGGCAGTGTCGTGAGCCAATTACCCATGGGCGGCAAACCCACAGGTAACCGTTAATGCTAGCTCAGCCCACAGATTTTCACCTCGACCCGCGTTTAGAGGCAGATTGCGAATTTGTAGTTGATTTGCCCATTAGCCGGTTGTTGTTAATGAATAACGCCAGTGTGCCTTGGTTTGTTTTGGTGCCACGTGTAGACGAGGCAACCGAGATGACCCACTTAGCCATGCCCGTACAACACCAATTGCTGGCAGAAGTGAACCAAGTTACGCAACTGTTAGAGCAGCTATATCAGCCTCAAAAGCTGAATATTGGTGCCTTGGGCAATGTGGTGAGTCAGCTGCATATCCACGTGATTGGTCGTTTTCACAATGATCCTGCATGGCCCAACCCTGTGTGGGGCAACTTGCCAAGCAAGCCCTATACCGTTACTAATCTACCACAAATGCTAGACAAAATTAGACAGCGCTTAGGTTAACCGGCACTTGTGCCACCACAATATTGTCTTCAATTCGCACCCCACCTAAAGGGCGTAACTGGTCTATGGCCGCTTCGTTAAGTAAGTGCCCGCTACCCTTGTCGCGCCATTGTTGTAATAGACTGTCGATGACATACAGTCCAGGCTCAATCGTCACCACCATGTCTTTTTCCAAACTGCGAGTGCAGCGCAAAAATGGGTGTTGTTTAGGTGGTGATTGCATCGTGCCTACTTCATCTTGCTGCCAGCCGCCAATATCATGCACCTGCAATCCCAGTAAATGACCGAGCCCGTGAGGGAAAAAAGCGCTACTGATGTGGCTGCTCTCTAGCTCGTCCCGTGAGCCATTAACTAAATTAAATTGCACTAACATGTCGAGCACTAAGCGATGCATGCGCATATGTAAGTCAGTAAATAGGGTGCCGGGTTTGACCTGCGTACACACCAGCAACTGTGCCGCAGTCATGGCGTCAATTAAGTTTTGATACAGTTCGCTATCACGGCTATGGCAACGGGTAATGTCCGATGCATACCCATGGCATTGGGCGCCAGCATCAATCAAAAAGCTCTGTGCTTTGCTCATATTTTGCGCTTGATATTGATAATGCTGGTAGTGCAATACAGCGCTGTGTCCGCCAAAACCAATAATGTTGCGGTAAGGCATTTCGGTTTGGTCTTGTTGTACAGCGGCTAGATACGCTAGATGGGTTTCAAACTCACTTTTGCCTGCCATAAAGGCTGCTTTAGCTGCGGCGTGGCCATCGAGCGCAATCATGTTGGCTTGGCGTAAGCAGGCTATTTCATAGTCACTCTTTACCGCACGAGCAAAGTGTAAACGGTGTATAAGACCTTGTGGGTTTACATTTTCTATACCTAGGTCGCGGCCTAGCTCGGTATTTTCGCCAACCCAAGCGCGACGCTGTTGACTGCTTGGGTAAGCTTTAAGTGCTTGCTTAACAGCAGCAAGGTCGGCACACAAATGAATGTCAAAATGCTCACACCAAAACTCACTGGGCGCAACCGGTGGCACATGCCAAAAGTCATCGGTTAAATGGTAAAACAAAACCGGCTTCTTGCCTGTTTGAATTAATAAATAACAGTGCGGGCTTTGAGTTAAAGGCAACCACCACAAAAAGTGAGGGCTCGCTTTATAAGGGCCGTGATGATCATCCAAAAATGCCAGTTTTGGCGCGCCGCTGTGAATAAACAGGCTATCGAAAGATTCAGCTACTAAGGCTTGGTCGGTAGAGTCAGTCAAACGCTGCAAGTGGCGGGGGTACAGGCTGGCAAATTGAGACGGCATCTAAGGTGATCCAAGCAAGGTGTGTTGTGATGCCATTATGGGTCGGTTTAGGTATCGAATCAAGCGACTCACATGGCAATATTTTTTCATTTATATAGTTGTTTTTATTGGTTAATTTGTTTTTTAAGATAGTTATTTAGTTTCTAAAATCCGCTGTTGCATAATTTCTATAAATAGCACTTGTCTAACGTAATGCGGGACTCAGATTTAGGTGGTGGAGGGTGAATGATGATTGATGCGGTTTGGTTATCGAACCTAAACTGGTACTATGTCACTGTTTTCAGATGAGTAGATACACATGAATCGTCGTAAAAAAGGTATTCAAAT
>CBDUDU010000100.1:0-6236 GCA_965366045.1 uncultured Oceanospirillaceae bacterium | reverse complement strand
ATAAAAAAGGCAAAACCCTTGGCCGCACGCATACCGCAATCGTTTATCGATGACCTACTCGACCGCACCGACATTGTCGACTTGGTTGATAGCCGCGTAAAGCTCAAAAAAACCGGCCGTAACTACTCCGCTTGCTGCCCTTTTCACAAAGAAAAAACCCCCTCGTTTAGCGTAGCGCCAGATAAGCAGTTTTACTATTGCTTTGGCTGTGGCGCTGGTGGCAATGCCATTGGTTTTTTAATGGAGTTAGAAAACCTTAACTTCCCCGAAGCCGTGGAAGAACTAGCAGGCAAAGCCGGACTCACGGTACCTAAAGACGACAGCATTACCAGCCAAGCGGCCACCGAAGCCAGCCAGGCCAAAACCAAAGCGCGCAACCAAGCCTACGACCTCCTCAACCGAGCTAGCCAGTACTACCAGAGCCAATTGCGTCGCCATAGCGACCGTCAAAAAGCGGTGTCTTATCTTAAAGGCCGAGGCCTCAGCGGCCAAATAGCTCAGCGCTTTGGCATTGGTTACGCCCCTACTGGCTGGCAGAACCTGATGACCGAACTCGCCCCCAATGGCGGCCAAGAACCCAAGCAAGAACAACACTTGATTGATTGCGGTATGGTGGTTGAGAAAGAAGAAAGCAAACGCCGTTACGATCGCTTTCGAGACCGCATCATGTTCCCCATTAAAGATTACAAAGGCCGTATTATTGCCTTTGGCGGACGCGTATTAGGCGACGAAAAACCAAAATACCTCAACTCACCAGAAACCGAGGTATTCCACAAACAGCGCGAACTGTACGGCCTCTACGAAGCCCGCCAGCAAGAGCGCAACCTCAAACGTATCTTGGTGGTTGAAGGCTACATGGATGTAGTGGCCCTAGCGCAACATCAAATTAACTATGCCGTGGCCACCTTAGGCACCAGCACCAGCAGCTACCACCTAGAACGTATTTTTAAGCTGGTTAGCGAGGTGGTATTTTGTTTTGATGGCGATGCCGCCGGCCTTAAGGCCGCCGAGCGAGCAATGCTCACCTGCCTACCGTTTATGGAAGACGGCCGACAAGCGCGGTTTTTATTATTGCCAGACGGCGAAGACCCCGACTCATTGGTGCGCCAGATTGGTAAAGACCAGCTCAGCCAACGCATTATTGAAGCCACACCGTTAAGTGACTTCCTATTTCAGCGATTGGGCAAAGAGCTAGACCCACACAACTTGGAACACCGCGCCAAATTAGCCACCGACGCTAACCCACTCATCAACACCATGCCTAAAGGCATCATGCGCAGTATGATGCAGGCACGCTTGAGCAAAATTACCGGGTTAGACAAAGACACACTAGCTGAACTTGCGGCCCTTAAAGCCCCGGCTGTTACGGCGCAACCAACCCCCGTAAACACATCGGTGCCCACGCCTATAGCAGCCAAGTCCGAACCAAAAACACCTCCCAACAGCACCCACGACTACGCCGACTACCACATGGCGGATAGCGCATCACAAGCCGATGACGACGCCCGCCACTGGCACCACGACGAGCATCAGGCAACGTCCCCAATGCCGCAAGATGCTACACCGCCGCGCAACTTTAATGCCAACTTACCCAAGGTGCAAAACCCGGCTCAAGCCGCCATTCGAGTGATTCTTCGCCATCCAGAAACAGTACAGCACATCAGCCAAATACCTAGCCACCTTGGTGAATTACAAATGCCCGATGCCGCGGTGTTAACTCAGCTATTAACCACTGTTCAAACCATGAAAGTGACCCTTGGCCGCTGGCCTATCACCTCCGAAGTCCACATTGAATGTGCACCATGGGATGCCTGGCCAATGCTACGCCAACTCGCCGCCATGGAGTTGCTATTACCACTAGGTGATCATGCCCATCAACTGCAAGCGGCCATAGATAAGCTGCTCGAGCACCATCTAGACGAGCGCTTTAACCAGCTATTACATCAAGTTGCTCAACCCAATGCCGACCCAACGGCTAAACAACAGATAAAAACTCTGCTAAAAGAAAAAGAAGAGTTGCAAAAGCGGCTGAAAAGTAGACAATAGCCTTACCTAAGGATCTTATACTGGTCCGCGGCTCAAGGGCGGCATGCTAAGCATCGCAAAAACAGACCCATTTAGAGCCATCGTCTAGTGCAGGCACTCAAAAGCACAATTCATTAGCTAATTCCGAGTCATTTGTGGAAGAACTTCCGCTTCTCGACTATAATGGAGAGCTAGCATTTTATATTATCCGTCCACCTAATAGGGTAGTCATGGCCGCCAACGAACAGCAACAATCGCGTTTAAAACAACTGATCACCAAAGGTCGTGAACAGGGTTTCTTAACTTACGCAGAAGTTAACGATCACCTGCCGCAAGATATCGCCGATCCAGATCAAGTCGAAGACATTATCGGTATGATCAACGACATGGGCATTACTGTATCTGAGCAAGCGCCAGATGCTGAAACCTTACTCATGACCGATGGCGACTCGACCGACGAAGCTGCCGCCGAAGAAGCTGCCGCAGCACTGGCTGCAGTAGAAACAGAAGCCGGCCGCACCACCGACCCCGTGCGTATGTATATGCGCGAGATGGGCACCGTAGAGCTACTAACTCGTGAAGGCGAAATCGTCATTGCCAAACGCATTGAACAAGGCTTACGCGATGTCATGTCTGCCGTGGCACACTATCCAGACAGTGTTATTACCATCATTGACGCCTACAAAAAGATCGTTGAAGACGAAGGCCGCTTAAGCGACCTGTTCAGCGGGTGGATCGATCCAGATGGCGAGCCAAACCCATCTCCAATCAACCCCACCACCGTGGTTAAAAGCGATGATGACGAGGACGAGGAAGAAACAGATAACGGCCCAGATCCAATTGAAACTGCAGAGCGTTTTGCGGAACTAGAAGAACACCTAGTTAAAACCCTGCTGCTTGTTAAAAAACACGGTCGCGAAAGCAAACAAACCCAAGAGTCATACGCTCACCTTGGTTTCTTGTTCTCGCCCCTAAAGCTGGTACCCAAGCACTTTGAGTCGATTGCTAAGTGGCCACGCGCCGCACTCGCCAATATTCGTGCGCAAGAAAAGATCATCAGCACTATTTGTTACCGTAAAGCCAAGATGCCGCGTGAAGACTTCCTTGCGCAATTCCCAGGCAACGAAACCAACACTGGCTGGGCCGACGAACTCATTGCCCAAAACGCACCTTACTCCAATATCATCCGCCGTAACGCGGTTGACCTTAGGCGCGCACAACGCAAACTCTCCGAGGTAGTGGACGATTCTGGCATTAGCCTTAGCGAAATCAAAGACATCCATCGCCGTATGACTATTGGCGAAGCCCGCACACGCCGCGCCAAGAAAGAGATGGTAGAAGCCAACTTACGTTTGGTTATCTCCATTGCCAAAAAATACACCAACCGTGGTTTGCAATTCTTAGACTTGATCCAAGAAGGCAACATCGGTTTAATGAAAGCCGTAGATAAGTTTGAATACCGCCGTGGTTATAAGTTCTCTACCTACGCCACCTGGTGGATTCGACAAGCTATCACTCGCTCAATCGCCGACCAAGCACGTACCATTCGTATTCCGGTACATATGATCGAAACCATCAACAAGCTGAACCGTATTTCTCGTCAAATGCTACAGGAAATGGGCCGTGAGCCTACGCCGGAAGAATTAGGCGAACGTATGGAAATGCCAGAAGATAAAATTCGCAAGGTATTAAAAATCGCTAAAGAGCCGATTTCTATGGAAACCCCCATCGGCGACGATGAAGATTCTAGCCTAGGCGACTTTATAGAAGACAGCTCCATGGACTCCCCCATCGACTCCGCTACTGGCGAAGGCTTAAGGGAAGCCACCAAGGATGTATTGGCAGGCCTTACAGCCCGTGAATCTAAGGTATTGCGCATGCGTTTCGGTATCGAAATGAACACCGACCATACATTAGAAGAAGTAGGAAAACAGTTTGACGTAACACGTGAACGTATTCGTCAAATCGAAGCCAAAGCCTTACGTAAATTGCGCCACCCAATGCGCTCAGATCACCTACGTAGTTTCATCGAAGATTAAGCCTATAGCTATAATTAGGCCAATAAAAAGCCATGCTCAGCTGCCAGACACTTGTCGGCAGTTGGACATGGCTTTTTTGTGTTTGTTACTTAAGTTTATTGCGGGAATTCGCCCACGGGTCAAAATTGCCACTCTCATCTTTAACCGGTGCCTCTGCACGAGCTTTAGGCTGTGGCGTCCACGGTGACTTTGATTCAGACCGGCCACCCGCCTTTTGCCAAGGCTTATCATCACTGCGTGAACTCTGGCTACGGCCAGACTTACGGTCATAATCTTGAGCCAGCTTGGCACGCTGCTCCTGCATCCGTTCGGCATCCTCCAAGGTCAACTCACACGGTTCTCCAGGCACCTGTCCTTCAGGGATAATGCGATCTCGTGGGGGCAACTCAAATTGGTCACTCGCCACCTTAGGTAAGTTTTTAAACTTGTAAAGGTAAAAGCCCTCTACCTTTTCGCGAGCCCAGGTTGTTTTCTTCAAAAACTTAACACTAGAATCAATACTTGGGTTAATTTTGAAGGTATTAATCCACAGGTAAGCGTGAAGGATTTCAAAGCCATAGTGATCCACAATTTCCGTCAACATGGTTTTCAAATTCAAACCATGCAAAGGGTTATTTTGGTAATTAACGTCGTCTATCATGCGCTTGTGCACCCTATAAGAATTATTGCGCTAATTATACCCTATAGTCACGCCTAATCGTTTACTAACACACCTATTGACGCCAACCTGTGGCGGCGGCTATATTGAAGACAGTAAACCACTTGATGTTAGGCTTATGTCATTTACCCTATTTAAATCAAATAATGCGATTGGCATTATTTGTGCCATCGGCGCTAGCCTATGTTTTTCTGCCACCGATGTTAGCATCAAGTTTCTCAGCGATGCCTATGCCCTGCATCAAATTATTCTTCTGCGCTCGTTAATCGGGATACTCGTTATTATCCTGCTAGTGGTGGCGGGCAAAGGCAGTTGGCTCAGTTTTAAAACCCAGCGCTTAACCACCCACGTTATACGGGGTGGTTTTGTCGTCATGGCCAATATGTTATTTTTCTTAGGTTTAGCAGCCATGCCACTGGCCGATGCGGTGGCTTTGTTTTTTATAAGCCCCAGCCTCATCACCTTGTTCTCCATCATCTTTCTAAAAGAACACGTGGGACCTCACCGATGGTTTGCTATAGGCGTGGGGTTTGCTGGAGTCTTGATTATGGTTCAGCCGGGCAGCAGCAGCTTTGTGCTGGTTTCCCTATTGCCCATTGGCGCCGCTTTTGGCTACGCTGCCTTGCACACCCTCACACGTACCATGCGCACCACAGAATCAGCTTCCACCATGACCTTTTACATCCAACTGACCTTTATTGTCGTGAGCACAATTATGTGGCTTATCGTAGGTGATGGCAGTTATAACCAGCCCTCCAGCCCTTCACTCAATTTCTTACTTAGAGAGTGGGGCCAATGGCAAACCCCAGACCTCAAACTATTTGTACTGTTAGGCGTAGCCAGCACCTTTGGCGGCTACCTTATTAGCCAAGCCTACCGCATGGCCGAAGCCGCATTAGCTGCACCCTTTGAATACACAGCCCTACCTTTGGCCATGGTTTGGGGAGTGGTCATATTTGGCGAATGGCCCAGCAGCATCACGTTGATTGGCAGCAGCCTTATATTAGTATCCGGCCTCTATACCTTATACCGAGAGCTGCTCCACCGGCCCAAACAGCAAACGGCAGCACCCCACTTGTAGGAATCATACCCATGGGCAAAGTATTGACGCAACAGCAAATCGACGATTATCAAAAGACGGGCTTTGTCTCTCCCATTGATGTCATGTCTGAAGACGAAGCACTGTCTTACGCACAACGCTTACACCACGCAGAAGCCCAATACCCTAGCGACTTAAGCGGCGCAAACCGCAATAACGCCCACCTGTGTTTTAAATTTTTAGATGAGCTATCCTATCACTCCAGAGTTTTAGACGCTGTTGAAGACCTCATTGGGGCTGAGTTTTCGCTTTGGGGCAGTGTGTTATTTATCAAAGAGCCTAGCTCCAGCCATTTCGTTAGCTGGCACCAAGACGCCACCTATATGGGCATTACTCCCCGCCACTTTGTTACCCCTTGGATCGCATTAACACCAAGCACGCGCGAAACCGGCTGCATGAGCATGATTCCAGGCAG
>CBDUDU010000099.1:0-6273 GCA_965366045.1 uncultured Oceanospirillaceae bacterium | reverse complement strand
GTGGCACCGTCTGCTAATAATACGCCGCGTTTTTCTAAAAGATCCTGTAAAACATTGTTGCTCATGTGTGCTTCTCAAAAGATACCAATAATGAGGCTATGCTACCTTTGTCTGAGATTGTTAGCTAGGTTACCCTGCATGTTCCGATGGGCTGCGGTTGAGTTTTTCTCACATCAACATGAATTTCATTCACCTGAATAACCTAGAGCAAAGCTATACCCTCGATAATTAAAAAAGTGGCGCTTAAACACAACAAGCAGTCGCCACTTAGTCAGCATACAAACCTCAACAACTGCAAAATTTGCCCCAGATTAAACCTGCCCCATTTTATTGAGGAGTATCTCCATGAGTGAAGCCCGCGGACGCCGCAAAAGCGGTGGTGGACGTAGTGCACGTCAAGCATCACGTGCAGCAGACACTGTAAAAGCACCAGCCTTTATTACACGTCAACTAAACCCGTTTGAAGTATTGGACGAAGCTGGCCTAGAACTTATAGAGCGTAATGCCGACACCATACTTGAAGAAATTGGTATTGAATTTCGTGATGATCCAGAAGCCCTTTCTGTCCTAAAGGCAGCAGGCGCAACTGTAGATGGCGAACGTGTACGTTTTCCTCGTGGCATGTGTCGTCAAATCATTCAAGCATCTGCTCCCGCAACTTACACTCAGCATGCGCGCAACAGTCAGCGCAACCTAGACATTGGCGGTAAAAACACCATTTTTGCACCGGGTTATGGCTGCCCATTTGTACGTGATTTAGACAACGGCCGTCGTTACGCCACCATTCACGACTTCCAAAACTTCGTTAAGCTCGCTTATATGTCGCCTTACATGCACCACTCTGGCGGTACCGTATGTGAGCCAGTAGACGTGCCAGTTGTTACTCGCCACCTAGACATGCTTTATAGCCACATTAAGTACAGCGACAAAGCCTTTATGGGTTCTGTTACTGCACCTTCTCGTGCCCAAGACACAGTAGACATGGCGAAGATTGTATTTGGCGAAGAATTCGTTAAAAACAACACCGTCACCACCAGTTTGATCAACGCTAACTCGCCAATGACCTTTGACGACACCATGCTCGGTGCCGCCAAAATTTACGCCGAGAACAACCAAGCTTGTGTAGTTACGCCGTTTATTCTTGCTGGTGCTATGTCGCCAGTAACCGTTGCCGGAACATTGGCACAGGTGTTGGCGGAAGTGTTAGCCGGCATTACCTTTATTCAGCTCTACCGCCCTGGCACGCCGTGTATCTTCGGCACCTTTGCTAGCTCTATCTCTATGCAGTCTGGCGCGCCAACCTTTGGCACCCCAGAACCTGCTTTGGTACTTTACGGTGCTGCTCAATTGGCTCGTCGTTTAGGTGTACCGTTCCGTAGTGGTGGTTCTTTACCGGGTTCTAAGATTGCCGACGCGCAAGCCGCATACGAAAGTGCAAACACATTAATGCCTACCATATTGGCTGGCGTTAACTTTGCCCTTCACTCTGCCGGTTGGTTAGAAGGTGGCTTATCTATGGGTTATGAAAAGTTCGTTATGGACTGTGACCAATTGGGCATGGCGCATACGTTCTGCAAGGGTGTAGATTTGTCTGAAAATGGCCAAGCCATGGACGCTATCCGTGAAGTTGGCCCAGGCAATCATTTCTTAGGTTGCGCACACACACAGGCTAACTTCAAAGACGCCTTTTATATGTCTAACCTTGCTGACAACAACAGTTTTGAGCAGTGGGAAGAAGACGGCAGCCAAGACATTCAAGTCCGCGCCAACAAGCTATGGAAGAAGATGCTGAACGAATACGAAGCCCCGGCTTTGGATCAAGGTATTGATGACGGTCTAAACGACTTTATGGCCAAACGTAAAGAGGTGCTTGCTGGTACTGGCGACTTCTAAAACTAAACTGTCTTTATCCGCATAAAAAAAGCCTCCGTTGTTACTCAACAGGAGGCTTTTTTAGGAGCGCAGCTTGAATACTTAACTGCCGCCCATACACGGCGCTGTAGCAGGCATCTTAGCTTGGCGTGCCTGCCACTGGTCTGGCGTGTAACAGTGTAAAGCTAAGGCATGGATCGGGTTACTCATCAGTGGGCCCACTAAGGCGTAAACCTGCTGGTGCCGTTTCACCAATCCTAAGCCTTCAAACTCATGGGATACCAATACCAAATTGTAATGGCTATCGGTGGCCGTGCCACTGTGTTTATGGCTGTCATTGACAAGTTGGTGGTGGCTTACTTTGAGTGGCAACAACACCGACTCCAGCAGTTTTTGTGCAGTGGTATCCACGGCAATTCCTCAGTTTGATGTAATACCGCATGGTAGCACGAAAGCCCTTACCGACCCTGCTTAAGCACTACAAAAAAATAATATCAAATAAACCAATTCAAATTTAATGTTTATTTATTTTTTACTATATTTATCTAATCCCAACTGATTTACCAGATTATAGGCTTAGGAAATATAAATGACATTATGTATGTGCCGCAGGCACCGTGCCAAGTTTGTCATGAGTCTTTTATACGTGTTATTGCTTAGCGCTTGTAGCCAAACCCCACCCACCACCCCGACCAAGAGTGCGCCAACAGCACCGGCAAACACCGGTTTGACCCTGAGTAAAGCAGATACCCTAGCCCAGACTGTGGCACCAACTCCGTCTACACCCTTTAAGGCATCTCTGTATGACTTCAATCATCCCCAAACTCAGCTACAGCCCCAAAATACACGTTTTTACAGGGCTCAAAATAACGCTCTAGCCTTAGTAGAAACCTATTGGGAACTGGCCATAATTCACTATGCCTTGCAGCATATTTGGTTAGTTCAAAAACTGTTGATGCCACCAGTGTCATATCAAGACACAATCAAGAATCTAGCAATACCGACTCCACGCAGCCAAAACCAGAGCTCACGCCTACGATAACGCGCCGACGCTAAACCATCAGCTGTATACCGAATACACAAATGAGCAAACCTCTGGCGCACTGAAGACCAATAATCATTAGTGCCATACTGACGTTTGTCACTACGGTAGCGCACTCGATTGACCAATTTATTAACACTTTTTAAGTGGTCCATCTGATTATCTCCTTTAAGCTTATACAAACGATCTAACACATCACTGGGTAAACAACCGATAGACTCACCTGCACAGGATGCCGCTTTAGTGAATGCATGACGATCGAGCATAGTGCGCCATTTTTCGAACATTGCAGCCGGTGACTGGTGGGTTGAAGACACTTCGCCTAAGGGTGCATTCATAGCACTGCTGTAGGCCTAAATTGTTAAACACATCAACAACATGAATATTTCATGTCGCGCTTCCAAGTAGATTTTACTTAACGCCAATCTAGCACTGGGCTCTGTGTTTGTTGTTTAAGAGTTGTTGAGAAAAAGTAGGCTTTACGTCTCTTTTTGTAAGTTGGCCAAACTTAACATTCAGTAAGCTATAGTTATGTAACTAAACTGTAAATGGTGGCTGAAATAGGTTAATTGAGTTGCGCATATTGGCTACCACCGATAAAGGTTTAAGCTATTCAAATAAAATGGTTTTTTACCCTTGACTCGGAGCCCGAACCTCATTAATATTCGCGCCTCGCATTGAGCAATTCCTCGATAGCTCAGTTGGTAGAGCAGTAGACTGTTAATCTATTGGTCCCAGGTTCAAGTCCTGGTCGAGGAGCCACTCCTAATTAAGCCGCCTAGATGCGGCTTTTTTGTGCCTGCGATTAATTAAACTACCAAACCCGCACTATAACCGGAAGACCAAGCCCACTGAAAGTTATAGCCGCCAAGGTGGCCGGTTACGTCCAATACTTCGCCTATAAAAAACAAACCCGGTTGTTGTTTGGCCTCCATAGTTTTGGAGCTGATACCATCGGTATCTACACCGCCTAAGGTCACTTCTGCCGTGCGGTAACCTTCGGTCGCAGACGGTTTGATACACCAACTGCTGATTTGCTCGGCGATGAATGCAAGTTTTTTGTCACTAAAGTCTGTCAGTGGTGCTGTGGCTAGCTCGGGCCACCATAGGTTTTGTATTTCGCTGACCAAAGACTTCGCCATCTTCTGGTTGAGTAGGGTTTTTAACAAACTTTTCCCCTGCTTCTGCTTGGCCTTGAGCAACCACTGGGCCACATCATCGTCGGGTAACAGGTTAATTGTCACTTCGTCGCCCGGACACCAATAGTTCGAAATTTGCAGAATTACAGGGCCACTCATCCCTCGATGGGTAAACAGTAGGTTCTCTCTAAAACTCTGTTGCTTGCAGGTCACGTCTACTTCTAAGGCTAAGCCAGACAAACGCTCGCAGATTGGTTTTAGATTGTCGCTAAACATAAATGGAACCAACCCGGCCTGGCGCTCAACCAGCGCCAAATCAAACTGCTGGGCAATGTCATAACCAACACCACTGCCACCTAGCGTGGGAATGGATAAGGCCCCAGTGGCCACCACTAACGTTTCACACGCTAAACTAAGAGGCTGATTATTTTGGCTGACACTCAGTTGGTAACGACTTGAGGCAGCCTGCATAGCCTTTACTTCACCAAGCTCACAACGTGTTTTTACCTCGACACCCGCTTGTTCACATTCCTGCAGTAACATATTCAAGATATCTTTGGCCGAGTGCTGACAAAATAACTGGCCGTGTTTACGTTCTTCAAATTCAATGCCATGCTGCTCGACCATGGCGATGAAGTCCCATTGGCTATAACGGGTTAATGCAGCCTTACAGAAGTGCGGGTTAGCTGAAATAAAGTGATCAGCCTCAACATAATAGTTAATGAAGTTGCAGCGACCGCCGCCCGACATCAAAATCTTTTTACCCACTTTATTCGATTTCTCTAACACCAGCACCTTACGGCCACGGCGTGCAGCCGTAAAGGCGCAAAGTAATCCAGAGGCACCAGCGCCGAGAATAATCACATCGTAATGGTTGGAAGCGTGTTTCACAATTTTTCTATCAATGTAAATAAGGGGGCGCAATTTTAGCTGTTTCTGGCTTGCAGGGCTACGCCTTTGATTTTAGTGGGTTGACCACGTATGGTAGAGGTTCATTCACAACCCACCGAGACTTCATGCCTAATACAGAACCAGACACTTCTGCCCTTTTTCTAAGCACTCGTATTATCAATGCCCGTGAGGCCAGCGGCTTTACCCAAGCCCAATTAGCCCTTCGAATGGGTATTAAAAAAAGCACCGTTGCCAACTGGGAATCCAGCCGCACTAGTCCCCGCGCGAATAAGCTCATAGAGCTTTCCGGTATCTTAAACGTACCCGTTTTGTGGTTAATCGCTGGCGCCGAATCGCCCGCCGAAGTCATCGCACCCGAGCTAAGTGAAACTTTAATGCTCGAACAAAAACTAGATAAAGCCGACCTTCTAGTGAACGAGCTCTCGGCCATCATTTCCGACCTTCGTGGCCATACACGTCGAGTACAGCGGGATATAGACGAAAGCCACTAAAGGCCTGATTCGCCCAAGGCAATCCAATTGTAATTGACGCAGCTAGTTACAATACCCTACAGCCAGGCAGGTGCCACCATGCCCATAACTCAGCTGCCCTGCACTGTTGATACTGGGTGTCAGTACAAAAGTGTAGCCCCCTGCCGCTGCGGTAGCGGTACCGGTAATGACACCCGTTGAGGTGGCCACCGTAACGCCTTGGGTATTATCGCTGGCCGCTGGGGCCGGGTACGCCAATTCTGCAAAGGTGTCGCAAGCCGTGAGGTTTTCGCCTGCTTGCAACAAACACGCCGACTGAGCTATGCGTACCCCATGGCTTTGCTGCACCACTTCCATAAATCGAGTTTTTTGCAAATAGCTTTGGTAGGTGGGCACGGCAAAGGCGGCTAAAATACCGATTAAGGCCACTACTAACAATAATTCAAGTAATGAAAAACCTTGAATGTGCGAGTAGTGAAGGAATTTACTATCCTTAGAATCTAACATATCACGCTCCTGTGAAAAATGGTTGTACCCTAAAGTTTAGGCCAATTATATAAAACTGCTGGTCTCGCGTTTTAATCCTGCTGATCAGCGGACTCTAGCAGGGCACTAGAAAAGTCATTTTCCAGTTCATCTCCGGCAATGGCGTAATCACCACTGGCCCACGCACCTAGGTCAATTTGTTTGCAACGTTCGCTGCAAAATGGCCGATCTGGATTGTCGGGATTCCAAGTCAAGGTTTTTTGGCACTGCGGGCAAGGGTATTGGCTCATGTAGAGGTTTCCGTAAGCTGGCAAAGGTGTTGGTGTAATTGCGCCACTTGCTGCTGCAAGTG
>CBDUDU010000098.1:0-6301 GCA_965366045.1 uncultured Oceanospirillaceae bacterium | reverse complement strand
GGTGAAGTGGTTATGACTACTGCCTACAACGGCCGTGTATTTAACGCCATTGCCGCTGAAGGCAAGCCATTTGTCATCAACTGGGATGGCCAGGTTTGGGACTTGGATCTTTGGGTAATTCCTAAAGGTGCACCTAATCAAGAAGCCACTATGGACTTCGTTAAGTTCTCTACAAGTACCAAAGCTCTTGCTGACCAAGCCAGCTGGATCCCTTACGGTCCTTTACGTAAGTCTTCATTTGGCCTAGTGAGTACTTTCCACTCTGATCCAAGTCTAGACATGGCACCACACATGCCTACTGCTCCAGCAAACTTTAAGCGTGCGCTTCAGAACGACTTTGAGTTTTGGGCAGATAACTCAGACCAGTTAAACGAGCGTTTCAACGCTTGGTTAACAAAGTAAAGTATTAAGACTTTACTTCAAAGGGCGGCGCCCTACCCTTAACAGGTAGGCCCGCCCTCATTCATTCTTTCTAGATACCTCACTGTTTATGACTACTGCGAACCCATCAATCGACCAAGCTAACGCATTGCCGTTAAAAGAGAAGTTGGCTAAAACCACTGCGATTCAACGTCGCCGAGCGTTTTTATTAACCCTGCCTCTGGTACTTTTTTTGCTTATTAGTTTTGTATTTCCTATTGGTCAGATGCTATTCAATAGTATCCATAACGACAAGGTTTCTGCCGTTGTACCTGACTTTGCTACTGCCATCCAAACATGGGATGGGCAGGGTTTACCGTCAGAAAAAGTTTTTGAGATTTTTGTCAAAGACTTAGCTAAAGCTAAGAAAGTGCGCGAAGTTGGGCGTACTGTAGGTAACATGGCCACCCGCATTAACTATGAAATGCCAGGCAGCCGAAGCTTATTCACAAAGTCTGCCCGTAAAGCAGGAAAAATCAAACAAGGGCCATACAAAGAAGCCCTTATAAAAATTGATAAAAAATGGGCCAACCCTCAAGTATGGCTCACTTTGCAGCGCGCATCACACGATATATCCCCGTCGTTTTATGTGGCTGCCATGGACATGAAATACAACGAAACTGGCGAAATTGTAAAAGCCGATGAACTGTATCAAATTTACCTTAACAACTTCGTTAAAACCCTCTGGTTAGCGGCGCTGATTACCTTTATTTGCGTACTATTAGCCTACCCAGTAGCGTATTTATTGTCGGTGTTGCCATTACGTCAATCTAACTTACTGATGATTATGGTATTGCTACCGTTTTGGACATCCCTATTGGTACGTACGACGGCTTGGATCGCCATACTGCAAACCGAGGGTGTGATTAACGATTTATTAGTCTACTTTGGCGTAATTGGTGACGATGGCCGCATTCAGATGATCTACAACCAAACCGGCACCATCATTGCTATGGTACATATTTTGTTGCCCTTTATGATTCTGCCCTTGTACTCGGTCATGAAAACCATCCAGCCTACGTATATGCGTGCCGCACTATCTATGGGTTCTAAACCATTCTATGCGTACCGCCGCGTCTATTTACCACAAACAATACCAGGCCTTGCTGCCGGCACCTTGCTGGTATTTATCTTAGCCATTGGTTATTACATCACCCCCGCACTAGTGGGTGGCCAAGACGGCTTATTAATCTCTAACTTAATTGCATATCATATTCAAAAGTCCCTTAACTGGAGCCTAGGCGCCGCTTTAGGCACCATGCTCTTAGTGGTTGTGTTGTTACTTTACTGGATTTACAACAGATTAATCGGTATCGATAAACTAAGGTTTGGTTAAGGAACGGGACATTACAATGATTAATTTTTTACAAAATTTCATCAACAACAAAGGCCGAGCATACTTTTTTCTTGCCCTAGCAACCATCGTGGTTGTATTACTTACAGGCACTATTAAAGCGGCCGTAGGGTTTTTGTTGATATTCGGTATTCCTTTGTATTTTATGGAAAAAATGCATGATTACGCGACGACTGGCGAACGTTTTACACGGTACATGTTCCTCGTTATCAGCGCCAGCGTGCTGGTCTTTTTGATTGCACCCGTGCTGATCATAATGCCACTATCGTTTAACGCCGAGCCCTACTTCACGTTTACCGAGGGCATGCTCAGTTTTGACTCCGAGGCCTATTCTTCGCGTTGGTATTTGGACATTTTGCATAATGGCATGAAGGCCCCTGCAGCCATCGAAGGCTGGTGGTCCGACATGTGGAATAACGCCCAGTGGATACGCGCGGCACGTAACTCCTTCTTTATTGCCACCGTGTCCGCCATCATCGCCACCACACTTGGCACCTTGGCAGCCTTAGGTTTATCACGCCCAGAAATGCCTTACCGCGCCTTGATTACCAGTTTGTTGATTTCACCGATGATTGTACCCTTGGTCATTACAGCCACCGGTATGTTCTTCTTTTATTCTTCGATCGGTATTGCTAAGACCTACACCGGTGTGATCTTGGCCCACGTCACCTTAGGCGTGCCTTTTGTTATCATTACCGTGACTGCGACCCTCAGTGGTTTTGACATGAGCCTGGTAAGGGCTTCACAGAACATGGGCGCCAATGGCTGGACCACCTTCCGCCGCATTATCATGCCATTGATTTTGCCGGGTATGATCTCAGGCGCTCTATTTGCCTTTATTACTTCGTTAGATGAAGTGGTTGCGGTGTTATTTATCGCCGATGTAGAGCAGCGTACTATTCCACGCCAAATGTTCTCGGGCATTCGTGAACAGATCTCTCCTACCATATTGGCAGTAGCCAGTATTTTGGTTGTGATGTCCGTGGCCTTGCTCACGGTGTTAGAGCTATTACGTCGTCGCAGTGAAAGACTACGTGGCATGTCGCCGGGTTAAACGATACACTCGATTAAAGGCTCCTATATGGGGCCTTTTTTTTACCCGTTAAATGATGACTCCTGCGTTATGAATCAGCCACTACACATTGGTTTGTTACTCTGCCACACCTTTCAACCCGTCCTCAGCAACGTGGGCGGCTTGGACTACCCAGCTATTTTTCGGCAACAGTTTTTGGCAATCGATAGCAACATACGCTTCACTGGCTTCTATGCCTACCAAGGCCACCTTGCCCTCGTCTATTGACCAATGTGACGTATGGCTCATTAACGGTACCCTGCGGAGGTTTATGAAGACATACCATGGGTGCATAAGCTCAGTGACTTTATTGCGCAACTGCATGAGGCTAAAAAAGCCACCTTTGGTATCTGTTTTGGACACCAGCTCATGGCTCAGGTATTGGGTGGCACAGTGGAGTGGAGTGGAGTTGAGTAACAAAGGATGGGAGCTAGGCATCTCTCATAATCAGGTGGTTGCTCATGAAGAATATATGCAACCGCAGGCCAAAACGATCGACGTTATGCTCAGCATTCAAGGTCACCCAGAGTTTAATACAACCATGGTTGACGGAATACTTTCTGCGCCAAGTTATGACGACCGGCCCGCCATCCGTGCTCAAGGCATGGCCAATAGTGCAGGCATCCCAGACACCGGTTTGCTATTTCAGTGGATAGTTAATTTCTACCGGCAGACTTTAGCTCGAACCACGCCTGCCTAAAAATAGCCACCGCAGAATAAACGAACAAGCCGCTCATTATTAACGCCACCACAAGGTCAGGCCATGCGCTCTGCGCCCAATACACCAATGCTGCAGCTACCATTACGGCAACATTGCCAATTGCATCATTGCGGCTACATAACCATACCGAGGTAACGTTAGCGTCGCCGTCTTTATAAGCCATCAACAAAACTACACTCACTAGGTTGGCCACCAAGGCTGCCACCGCCACTATACCCATGACCTGAGCTTGAGGCATTACTGGGTGCCACCACTGCCACAAGCTGGACCCAAACACCCACAGAGCCATTAACACTAGCGTAACGGCTTTACTGAGTGCGACTTTGGCCCGTATTTGGTTAGGCTTACCGATCGCCCACAGAGCCAATGCGTAGGCCATGGCATCGGCTAAAAAATCTAATGCGTCTGCAAACAAGGCTTGGGATGACGCATTCACGCCAGCGCCAATTTCCACCAAAAACATCACTGCATTAATGACCACTACCCACCAAAGCACTCGTTTGTATGCTGGATCTAAACCATTAAATTGATGATCACTGCCACAACAAGCCGCCATATATTCACCTGTATTTTGAAATTAACAAGCAGGTATAATAAAACCTCTAGTCACTAGAGGTTCAAGGGGCATTTGTATGATATTAACGATTGGCCAATTAGCGGCACAAAGCGGTTGTAAAATTGCCACTATACGCTACTACGAAGAAATCCAGCTGATGCCCCTAGCCCAGCGATCATCAGGCAACCAGCGGCAGTACCACACACCAGACTTGACGCGGCTCAAATTCATACGCCACAGCCGAGAATTAGGATTTAGTTTAGATGATATTCGAGAATTACTAGGCCTTTCAGAAGCAACTAACATTAATAGTCACCAAGCCGAGGTTGTCGCCCTCAAACAGCTTGAGTTCACGCAATCACGTATTCAACGGCTACAAAGCTTAGCAGCAGAACTAACAACCATGCTGCATCAATGTGATCACGATCAAACCCGAACCTGCCGCGTGATTGAAGTACTCGCCGACCATCAACTTTGCCAAGGGCATTGAGAAGGTTTAGCCTTTGCCATCAAACTCATAGGGTACGGTCAGACTCAACAGCTCAAATCCTAGCCGCTCTACAATGGGCCGACTAGTCGGCAAGGCATCAATAGTCAGGTACTTACGCCCACGCTCAATGGCTTCTTGCACCCTAGCCCACACCAAAGCACGGTAACAGCCACGGCTACGATATTCAGGCAAACAACTGCCACCCCATAGACCCACAAAGTCGCTGCCTGGGGTATAACTTGCCCACCCGCTACACACGTCTTCACCGTTTATCTCAACAAGATAATAGCTCATGCGGTTAGGGTTATTACGGAAGATTTCTAGCTCGCCCTTTAAACGGTCAGCCATGGAGGTTTGCCAAACTTGTTCTTGGATGGCAAAAGCGGTTTCCAGTTGGTGTTCGTTGGTGCAGCGCTTCACCTTCACCGCAGCCTTGCCATTAGGCGCGGGCCAATCTATAGCGGCAATATCCATAGCCATAAACGCTTCTGCTTCATCGGCAACAAAACCTGCCTCAGTGAGCCAAACACGAACTTGTTCGGCATGAGCATCAGATGAAAACCATTTCCATTCAAGGGTTAAATTCGCATCTTTGGCCAACTCTTTTTGGCTATGAATGGCCTCTTGAATCAGCTCCAAAGGCAAACTATGATCTAAAACTAAGCGGAAATTTTGTCCTATTAAATCATAGCGCCACACACCATTTTCATAACCACTGGTCATGCCTATTTGGAGACCACGACGCTCCTGTAAACGAAAGCTATCGAATAGCGCCGAGGTGTTCATTAGGCGGCTAGGTGCTGGGCAAGCTGAACCAACAATACCAAGGTTGCTACGTTACCTACCATGTAAAAGTAACTACGCGGGCTAGGGTTCTTTTCGGTGGCAATCACATAGTACAACGCCATGTGAAGTAAACGGGCAATCGCGTATACCCACACTAACAAGCCCAGCCAATATGCGTCCATTCCTACCAACATGCCTAATACCGCAGGGCCAAACAGCATCAGTAGGTTTTCGTGGGAGTTTAAAAAGGTGCGATCACTACGAAATACAAACGACTCGTGGCTCAATTTAGCGTCCACAATACCGGGTACATAATGCTTTTGTTTACGGTGAGCCACTGAGGCCACAGCAGATTGAATAAACACAGTCATTAAAATGAGCCAAAGGCCCCAAATAGCAAAGGAATAGGTGGCTAGCATGATCGTACTCTTAAGTTAAATAAACAGGAAAATTGAACACTCATTTTAGCGTTAACAATAGCCATGGCACTATGTATAACTCACCAGTCACGCTTTATTCATACTTAATGCCATGGCCTCGGCAATTTTAATACCGTCAATAGCCGCCGACATAATTCCACCGGCATAACCCGCGCCTTCACCAGCAGGAAACAAACCCCGGGTATTAACACTTTGTAGGTCTTTATCCCGCTTAATACAAATGGGCGCAGACGTACGTGTTTCTACACCAGTCAACAACGCATCGGCTAAGGCAAAACCTTTTACTTTACGTTCGAATACAGGGATAGCTTCACGGATGGCGGCAATACAATAATCAGGCAAAGCGTCGGATAAATCGGTGAGTTTTATACCTGGCTTAAACGACGATTCTACCTTGCCTAACGCTTGTGAAGGTTTGCCTTTAAGGAAATCACCCACAGTTTGCGCCGGCGCATCGTAGTT
>CBDUDU010000097.1:0-6364 GCA_965366045.1 uncultured Oceanospirillaceae bacterium | reverse complement strand
AACCTAAACGCAGCAGACAAACAAGCCAACCTATGGCTAAAAGTCTTACCAAAGAAGCTAGACGAAGAAGTAGCAGCGGACATGGTAGCCGGTTTTGGTGGTGTAATGACCAAACTCACCGCTACCCAAGCCAGCTACATCAACGTACCTGCTCAAGGCCCATTTAAGCCAGAGAGCTACAAGTACTAATAACCACCTGGTCCTGACGACAGTCAGGACGTCATTTCGGCCCCACATAACCACCATTCAGGCCTTACACAACCGTCATTCCGGCGAAGGCCGGAATCTCACCACGGCCCGAGATCCTGACCTCCGTCAGGATGACAGCCTTTGCGAACGCTTCCTTTCGTCTTTGCAAGGGCAGCGAAGCACAATCCACCTGTCAAACGAACACCCAATGCGCGTTATATTTTCCCACCCAGGGTCAAGGTAACTTGCTGGGCAGCTGTGGTTACTTTAGCTCCAATTAAGGCGATGTGCTGTGGCTCAAAACGCACACTAGGGCCAGACACCGATATGCCACCCACCACTTCGCCGTGCGCGTTACGTATCGCCGCACCGACACAACTCATGCCGGTATAACGTTCTTCTTCATCAAACGACCAGCCACGTGCTGAGATTAGGTCTAAGTCGGCATACAGATCTTGTGGGGTGACTAAAGTCTTGGCGGTGTACTGGGGTAAGCCAACTGTCTTTAACAAACCGTCGACCTTATGCCGCGGCAGTTGTGCAAGCAAGGCTTTACCAATACCTGATGAATGCATAAGTGCTCGGGTTCCCGCACTAAAAAAGGCCCGAATAGGGTTTGTAGTTTCTACTTGAGCCACAAATACCACTTCGGCATTGTCCATGACAGCCAAATTAGCAGTTTCACCCGTGGCTTCCATCAAATGCCGTAGCGGTGCTTGGGCCGCTTCAAGGAAATTAGTCCGTGACAAGTACGCACTACCCACCCTAAAAGCCTCAATGCCCACTTGCCACAACTGGGTATTTTCATCAAAATCGACAAAATCGTGTTGTTGGAGAGTCATCAACAAACGGTGTGCACTAGACGCCGGCATACCCACTTGCAAAGATAAGTCACTCAAACTTACACCATGGTGCTGAGCGACTGTTTTCAGCAAAGCAATGCCTCGATCTAAGGCTTTCACGGTTGATTTACCATCTTCAGCAGAGGTATTTCTAGGGCGACCACGGCCACGTTTTATGTCATTCATCACTTATACCTACAGATTTAACTATTGCATTAAGCGATAAGGCAGAAAATATATCAACAATAATTTTCCAAAAATATTTAATTTTTCTTTTTGAAATATTTAATACACTTAATTTTCAATATGTTAATTATTTTAATTTTAAGTGGAAATGTTTTTCAAAAAAATTGTTTATTAATAAATTACAAAGCAAACTATCGATATAAACTGACGTAACCCGAGGTAGTAATGATGCAACATCAAAATCCAATTTTTATCCCAGGCCCAAGCAACACACCTGATGTACTTAAAGCAGCCATGAACATCAGCAACTTTGACCACCGTGCACCCGACTTTGCAGACGATTACATACCCCTTTTAAATGACCTTAAAAAGGTCTTTAAAACAGAAACGGGCCAAGTATTACTGTTTTCAGCAACCGGCACAGGTGGCTGGGAAGGCGCAATCAGCAATACCCTATGCGCTGGCGATAAAGTACTCATTGCGCGTTACGGCATGTTCAGCCAACGCTGGATCGATCTTTGCCAACGGTTTGGTCTCGACGTAGAGGTGGTTGATTGTGAATGGGGCACCGGAGCGCCGATCGAAGAATTTGGCCGCCGCCTATGCGCCGACACACAAGGCCATATCAAAGCGGTATTGGTGACCCACAACGAAACTGCTACAGCGGTAAAAAGTGACGTACACGGCGTTCGTAAGGTTATGGACACAGCCAATCATAACGCATTATTAATGGTCGATGCTGTTAGTTCTTTGGCCAGCATGGAGTTCCGCATGGATGATTGGGGTGTAGACATTGCCATTACCGGCGCTCAAAAAGGCTTTATGCTGAACACGGGCTTGGCTATCGTCGGCGTCAGCCCAAAGGCTATGCAAGCTACCAAAACCGCAACACTACCACGCTGCTTTTTTGACTTTAACGACATGGCCAATGCCAACGCGATTGGAAGCTACCCCTACACGCCTCCTGTGCAGCTTTTTAACGGCCTAAGAGCCAGCGTAAACCTACTTCTTAACGAAGGCATGGATAATGTGTACGCAAGGCACCACCGCATTGCAGAGGGCGTTAGGGCTGCCGTAGTTGCATGGGGGCTTGATCTATGTGCTCAAACCCCAGACCTATACTCGGATACTGTTACGGCCATTATGGTGCCACAAGGCAAGGATGCGAACCTAATCACTCAACACGCTTACAAGGCTTATGGCGTATCTTTTGGTGGCGGTCTTGGGCAAATGGCAGGCAAACTATTTCGCATAGGACACCTTGGCGCAATGACCGATGTAATGGCCTTATCAGGCATTGCCACCGCTGAGATGGTGATGGTCGATTTGGGTTATGACATTAAGCTGGGCTCAGGCGTTGCTGAGGCGCAACAGATTTACCAAAAAGGCTATGATGATTAGCCAAACATCGGCTTGTATAAAAGCCCTTGTTAATTTAATTAGTTTTAGCTAATATATAGAAAAGACTAACTAACACTGAGAAACAAGATGGCTTACACCGAAAAATTCCAAACCATGTCCGACCAAGCAATGGCTCGAGTAGAGGCGGTTGACCCCAATCAAGTTAATGCACTCGTGGCAAGTGGGGCCATCTTGCTCGATATTCGTGATCAAGAAGAGCACAACAAGGACCACATCAGCGGCTCTTTAAATGTAAGCCGTGGCAAATTGGAAATGAATATAGAAGGCATTATTCCCGACTTAAACAGCACCATTATTTGTTATTGCAATGCCAATAACCGTGGTGCCCTGTCTGCGGCATCATTACGGGACATGGGTTATAACCAGGCTATGTTTATTAAGGGTGGCCGCCTAGCTTATCTTGCCTTGTCCCAGGCGTCCTAACCGATGTGGGATCAACGTTACACCAGCCCAGACTACGTATTCGGCACGCATCCCAATGACTTTTTGCGGCTTAACGCAGCGCGCCTACCCAAATCAAACATATTGTGTTTGGCCGACGGCGAAGGCAGAAACTCGGTCTACTTAGCCAGTTTGGGCTACCATGTCACCGCCGTAGATAGCTCTGAGGTAGGACTAGCAAAGACTCAGAAGCTTGCTCACGAAAAAGGTGTAACCGTGGCCACTGTACATGCAGACCTAGCGGATTATGACTTGGGCAAAGGCCAATGGAACGGCATCGTTTCTATTTTTTGCCACCTACCTCCGCTATTACGGCGTCAGGTGCACTCCAACATACCAACAGCGCTTGCCGCCGGAGGTGTGTTACTACTAGAGGCCTATACGCCAAAGCAACTGGAATTTAAAACCGGGGGGCCGCCTAACGTTGCGTTAATGATGCAAAGCTTAGAGCTAGTCACAGAACTCAATCCATTATGCCTAGACCTAAATCAAGAAGTGGTGCGTGATATCCATGAAGGCAGTGGCCACCACGGCAAAGGCGCTGTGGTTCAGGTGATTGGCGTACGTTCATAGGGCAACCTCACACAAAGCCATAAACTTTCTCAGGGCCACAAAAAAGGCGCTAACTCAAAGAGTTAACGCCTTTAGCTAAACCAGTAGCTAACCTACATATGAGCAGGTAAGACTATGTCTTAGCAGCAGCAGTGGCATCGGCCAATAGCGCGTTGAGGGTGGTACTAGCTCTCATCACGGCTTTAACGTCATCACGGCTAGCATGGTAGTAACCATTAACAGCTGCTGGTGTACCTTGAACCGCACGTAGTTCGTTGATTATCTGCTCTTCATTAGCCACCATTTTCTGTGCAAATGGGGCGTAAATTTTAGCAAGGTCAGCATCCTCGGTCTGAGCACTCAAGGCTTCTGCCCAGTACATACCCAGGTAATAATGGCTACCACGGTTGTCCAACTCGCCGGTTTTGCGTGACGGTGACTTGTTATTTCTCAACAGCTTACTGGTGGCCGCATCTAGAGTTTGAGCCAAGATTACGGCACGCTTGTTACCTTGTTTAATACCCATGTCTTCAAGGGAAACAGCAAGCGCCATGAATTCACCTAATGAATCCCAACGTAAGTGGTTTTCTTCAAGCACCTGCTGTACGTGCTTAGGCGCTGAGCCGCCAGCGCCAGTTTCGTACATACCACCACCTTTAAGCATTGGCACAATGGATAACATTTTAGCCGAAGTACCCAATTCCATGATCGGAAATAAGTCTGTAAGGTAATCACGCAACACATTACCGGTTACGGAGATGGTGTTACGACCGCGAATCATGCGTTCCATGCTGCGACGAATGGCTTCAATATAATTAAGGATCCTAAGGTCAAGACCTTCGGTGTCATGATCTTTAAGATACAACTCGACCTTCTTGATTAACTGGATATCATGAGGACGGTTACGGTCTAGCCAAAAAATAGCAGGAGTTTTGGACTGGCGGCTACGTGTTACAGCCAACTTAACCCAATCTCGCACGGGCTCATCTTTGGTTTGACATGCGCGCCAGATGTCGCCTTTTTCTACCTCGTGCTGCATCAACACAGTACCATCATCTTTGACCACGCGCATCACACCATCAGACTCCACTTCATAGGTCTTATCATGGGAGCCGTACTCTTCAGCTTTTTTAGCCATTAGGCCTACATTAGGTACTGTGCCCATAGTGGTAGGATCAAAAGCGCCGTTGGTTTTGCAGAAGCTGATCATTTCTTGGTAGATAGTAGCGTAGGTGCTTTCTGGCATTACCGCCTTACAGTCCTTACCTTTGCCATCTGGGCCCCACATACGACCACCATTACGAATCATGGCAGGCATAGAAGCGTCAACAATTACATCACTTGGTACGTGTAGATTGGTTACGCCTTTAATGGAGTCCACCATGGCAAGCTCAGGACGGTGCTCGTAACAAGCGTGAATATCTTCTTCAATCTCTTCTCTGAAAGAACGAGGTAACTCAGCAATTTTTTCGTAAACGCTGCTCAAACCGTTATTAGGGTTCACTTCTAACTTATCAAATAACGGGCCATACTTGTCGAATAGCTCTTTGTAAAATACCTTCACCGCGTGACCAAACACAATAGGATGAGATACCTTCATCATGGTGGCTTTAACATGCAAAGACCACATTACACCAGACTCCTTGGCGTCATTAAGAGTTTCTTCTAGGAAGGTGCATAAGGCATCTACACTCATGTACATGCTGTCTACGATCTCGCCAGCTTCTATGCTTAGCTTCTTCTTAACTGTAACCACACCATCTGCGTCAACAAATTCGATACGGATGTCAGTGGCTTCTTCAAGGGTAATAGACTTTTCGCCGGAGTAAAAATCACCTTTACGCATGTAGTCAGCGTGGCTACGTGAAGCCATGCGCCAACGACCCATTTTGTGGGGATACATGCGCACGTAGTCTTTTACTGCACTGGGTGCACGGCGATCTGAGTTACCTTCCCGTAACACTGGGTTAACCGCACTGCCCAAAATTTTACCGTAACGCTCTTTGATTGCCTCTTCCTCACTTGAGTGGGGAATTTGCGGATAATCTGGGAGTGGGTAGCCTTGTTCTTTCAGCTCTTTGATACACTCTTCTAACTGCGGCACTGAGGCACTAATGTTCGGCAACTTAACAATATTGGCATCTGGATCTTGGGTTAGACTTCCCAAAAATGCCAATCCGTCTACGACTTTCTGATCTTCACTAAGGAATTCGCCAAAGGCAGACAAAATACGACCTGCCAAGGAGATATCAGTAATTTTAACCTTAATGCCAGCCGCTTCGGTAAACGTTCGCACGATAGGAAGTAATGAGCAGGTTGCCAGAGAAGGCGCTTCATCGGTTAAGGTATAGTGTATGGTTTGTTTGTTAGTAGTCATAGGTTCCCTTCATTTTTTGGCGGATAAGCCAGAGACTCTTCGACGTTACAGCTTGTGGCTGTGGCTAATGCCGATAAGTTACGCGTTGGAGTAATAATTAATTGCCCTACTATACGTTAAAAAACTACAAAATGAGAAGTAAACGCCATGATTACTCACTATTTACAGGCCAAATGGCGATCAACTGTAGTTGTTTTACCTAAAATATGTCGGCGTAGGCTTCCTGTCATGCGGGCCCATGCATCACGCCATTGCGGCGAGGCCGGAATCTAGCGGGTTGGGGCGGCAGCGTTGCTGCGCTTTTTATGCCCACCTGAAAGCCAATCATCAGCACTAAATCTAATCCAATAAAAAA
>CBDUDU010000096.1:0-6440 GCA_965366045.1 uncultured Oceanospirillaceae bacterium | reverse complement strand
TTTGCGGAATTCTCCGCCCTCTATTTTCTAGGTTAACCGTTGCCTTTTTAGAGGTTCAACGGCGTATAAGAACCAATTAGGAAAAACTATGAGTATTGTAGATCGCGTTAAAAAAATTGTTGCTGAACAGCTTGGTGTTAAAGAAGATGAAGTGACTAACGCTGCTTCTTTTGTTGATGACCTTGGCGCAGACTCTTTGGACACTGTAGAGCTAGTAATGGCTCTAGAAGAAGAATTTGAAACTGAGATTCCAGATGAAGAAGCTGAGAAGATCACCACTGTTCAAGCTGCAATCGACTACGTAAACGCTAATCAGTAAGCACGCTTAGTTTTTGCACTTCGAATTGAAGTTACGAAAGGCCGCGCCAATTGGTGCGGCCTTTCTGCATCTATAGCTTTTAAAACATCTGTTTTATGTAGCTTTTTTGCCTATACTATAGGCTTGATTAAATGACATATATAAAGCACATGGCTATGGCTTTGTTTTTAAGACAAGGTTAAGGAGAATTTAATGAGTCGCAAACGTGTAGTGGTTACCGGTATGGGTATGTTGAGTGCCTTGGGTAATACCATGGATCAGTCATGGAGCAATATATTGGCTGGCAAAAGTGGTGTGCAAAACATCAGCCACTTTGATACCGAAGGTTTTGGCACTCATTTCTCTGCCAGTGTTAAAGATTTTGATTTAAGTAATTACTTGCCGCCTAAAGAAGGCAAGAAAATGGATTTGTTTATTCAGTACGGCATGGCTGCGGGCATTCAAGCCATTCAGGATGCCAACTTAGAAGTGACCGACGAAAACGCCGACCGTATTGGTGTTGCTATTGGATCGGGGATTGGCGGCTTACCGTTAATCGAAAAGAGCCATGACGCCCTTAAAAGAGGGGGTCCCCGTCGCATTTCTCCGTTCTTTGTGCCTGGCAGTATCATCAATATGATCTCTGGCAACCTGTCCATTTTATACGGCTTGCGTGGGCCTAACATTGCTATTACTACGGCCTGTACCACTGGCACCCATAACATTGGTGCTTCGGCACGTATGATCGCCTACGGTGATGCAGACGTTATGGTTTGTGGTGGCGCAGAAATGGCCACTACGCCGTTAGGCTTAGGTGGTTTTGGTGCTGCTAGAGCTCTGTCGACACGTAATGATGACCCGTTAGCGGCCAGCCGCCCTTGGGATGCTGACCGTGACGGTTTTGTACTGGGTGATGGTGCGGGTGTGATGGTACTAGAAGAATATGAATCGGCTAAAGCTCGTGGCGCTAGAATCTACGCTGAATTAACCGGTTTTGGCATGAGTGGCGATGCGTATCACATGACTTCACCACCAGAAGATGGCCGTGGCGCCGCGGCGTCTATGCGTAATGCCATGAAGGACGCAGGCCTCAATGGTGGTCAAATTCAGTACATAAATGCGCACGGCACATCTACGCCTGCCGGCGACATTGCCGAATCTAACGCTGCTAAATTGGTATTGGGTACGGGTGCCGATCAGGTACGCATGAGTTCTACCAAATCAATGATTGGCCATTTGTTAGGTGCTGCCGGCGCGGTAGAGGCCATCTTTAGTGTATTGGCTATTCGAGATCAAGTGGCACCACCCACCATAAATCTTGATAACCCTTCCGAAGGCTGCGATTTAAACTATGTACCCCACACGCCCCAAGAAGCATCCATCGAGTCTGCCATGTCAAACTCATTTGGTTTTGGCGGCACCAACGGCACTTTGATTTTTAGTAAAATTTAATCCTGAATAGGCTGAGGTTATGCATGCAGTTACCCTTGTCAACGGCAGCCATAACCCGGGCCTAGATCCTCTTGACCGCGGTTTGGCCTATGGTGACGGTGTATTTGAAACCATCGCCCTTCAACACGGCCAAGTGCAGCTGTGGCAGGGTCATTGCCAACGTCTAACGAAAGGTCTCTTACGGCTGGGTTTGGCGGCTGATGCGGCAGCTGCGTCGGCGTTGGTAACAAGGTTGACCTCTGATATACAGGCCGCATACCGGCTTTTTGAAGCCGCTGATGGGGTGTTAAAGATCACCATCACGCGCGGTGTAGGCGGCCGCGGCTATGTTGCGCCGCTAGTTTTCCAATGCACTCGTATTGTTACCCTAGCGCCTTGGCCTACAGGTCGAGAAGGCTTGGCTGGTGCCGGTGTTAACAGTCGTTTATGTTGTCATCCTTGGTCACTTAATTCAGTTTTAGCCGGTTTAAAGCACCTCAATCGGCTTGACCAAGTCATGGCAGGTAACGAATGGCAAGACCCTCACATTCATGAAGGTTTTATGCTCGACCCCGACGCTAATATTATTTCTGGCGTCATGAGTAATGTATTTATAGAGCAACAGGGGCGGCTGATTGTGCCGCTGCTTGATCAATGTGGCATTGCTGGGGTGATGGCACAAGAAGTTCGTGTTATTGCTGAGCAAGCCGGTATAAATGTTAAGGCAGGGCGCATTAATGTTACAGCATTGCTTAATGCGGATGCTGTGTTTATGACCAACAGCCTCAATGGCATTTGGCCCGTGGTTAATTTGCGCCCAAGTACCTCTAATCCTAAGTCACACTCGTGGCCCATATCAGACCTGATTTTAGGGTTACAGCAGTCTCTGGCAACGCGGTTGCTGCAGCAGCCGTTAGTGAGTGAGCTATGTTAAATCGCCTGTGGTTTTGGCTACTGATGACGAGCTTATTGGTGATGGGGTTGTTGACCTACGGTGCCGCACGTCAAGTGCAGGTTTGGTTGTACCAGCCCTTGCCGTTAACCCAACCGGTGATTGTTAGTATTGCTCAGGGTTCTGGGCTTAGTAGTGTGAGTCATAAATTGTTTGCAGCAGGCGTGATTGCCCATGCCGACAGTTTTAAATATTATGCCAAGTGGCGGCAGCTCGACCGACAGATCAAGGCGGGCGAATATCAATTTAGCGGTGCACTGAATAGCATTGAAGTATTAGCCCAATTAGTCACAGGTAAGGTATTGGAATACCAATTTACCGTACCCGAAGGCCTAACCTACAAAGATTTTATAGACCTATTAGTTCAGCATCCGGCGATGTTGGATAAACCAGTCCCAAAAACCAGCGACTGGTTGACGCTATTACATAGTCGTTGGAGTCACCCTGAAGGGTTGTTATTCCCGTCTACCTACCGTTTTGCGCGCCACAACGAGCCTATCGACATTATTCGGCAAGCGTATATGCAACAGCAAGAAATATTACAGCAAGCCTGGGCACAAAGAGCACCCGACTTACCGTATAAAACGCCTTATGAGGCCTTGATTATGGCGTCCATTATTGAAAAGGAAACGGGCCAAGCCAATGAGCGCAATACCATTGCCGGTGTATTTGTTCGTCGCTTACAAAAAGGCATCAAGTTACAAACTGACCCCACCGTTATTTATGGCATGGGGGAGGCCTTTGACGGTAATATTAGGCGTAAGGATTTAACGCAAGACACACCCTACAATACTTATGTACACAAAGGTTTGCCGCCTACGCCTATAGCCTTGCCAGGCAAGGCGTCCATAGAAGCCGCACTACATCCGGCTGCAGGGTTGAGTTTGTTTTTTGTTGCCAAGGGAGACGGTAGCCATGTATTTTCGCAGACCTACTCTGAGCATCAGGCTAATGTACGCAAGTATCAGTTAAAACAGTAAGAGAGAGTCATGACTGTATCAGCACCAGACCCATCCTCAGCCCGCTTTATATCTATTGAAGGCGGCGAGGGTGCCGGTAAATCCACGAGTATTAATTACCTTAAGCAACGTTTGTTAAACGCAGGCATAGAGTGCGTACACACCAGAGAGCCCGGCGGCACACCTATGGCAGAGGATATTCGTGCGCTGTTGTTGGCTCACCGCGACGAAAGTGTTGACCCCTACACCGAATTATTACTCATGTTTGCAGCCAGACGCCAGCACGTGCAAAACGTCATACGCCCAGCTTTGGCGGCTGGAAAGTGGGTTGTCTGTGATCGTTTTACCGACGCATCCTTTGCCTACCAAGGTGCTGGGCGAGGTTTAGATACCGCTTTTATAACCAGCCTTAAGCAGTGTGTGCATGGTGATTTAGACCCTCACATGACCTTGTTGTTCGATATAGATGTGGCCACCGGTATGGACAGAGCAGGCAAACGTTCTAGCTTTGATCGAATAGAAAAAGAGGCTTTGCGCTTTTTTGAGCGCGTGAGGCAGGGTTACTTGTCTCAAGCTGAGGCTGAGCCAGGGCGTTATAAAGTGGTTGATGCAGGACAAACTATTGAACAAGTACAGGCTCAGTTAGATGTTTATTTGGCACCCCTTATTAACGCTAAGGCAGTAGGTAACGCATGAACCAAGCCGCTAATAGCTACCTTTGGCACAGTCCACAGTGGCGCCAAGTCATCGACATGGTTAATCAACAGCGATTGCCTCACGCATTGTTAGTTGGCGGCGTGCCAGGCTTAGGCAAGTTAGCCTTTGTGCGGCGTTTGGCGGCCACCTTACTGTGCCAGCAGCCTATTGAGGGTGATGCGTGTGGGCAGTGTAAATCGTGCCAGTTGATGGCAGCAGCGAGTCACCCAGATTTTACACAGTTGCAACCGGAAGAGGTGGGTAAAGCCATTCTTGTTGATTCGGTGCGTAAGTTACAAACTTCGTTGGCCAATACGGCGCAGCAAGGTGGCGCTCGGGTGGTGATTATTAATGGCGCCACCGACCTCAACCTTAATGCGGCTAATGCACTACTTAAGCAGCTGGAAGAGCCCGGCGCTAATTGTTATTTCTTGCTGTTGCACCAATGGCCTAAAGCAGTATTAGCAACCGTTACCAGCCGTTGCCAAAAGCTAGACCTAGCCGTGCCTGCTAACGCCGAAGCAGTGTCTTGGTTAAGCCAGGACATGGATGCAGAAACAGCACGCCAGGTGTTGCTTTTAGCTAACGGTGCACCGCTGCATGCTTTGGATTTATTTGAACAAAAGGCCCATGCAGTTAGGCGGCAAATGTTAGTCCAACTGACGGCTATCCTGCGTGGCCAACAAACCAGTCTTGAAGTGGCCCAGAGCTGGCAAAAGCTACCTCTGGCCCAAACCTTCACTTGGTGGATAGAGTGGCTTAACGACTTAGTTAAGCTCAAACTCACGCAAGACGGCAGCTATATTATTAATACAGACCTGCTTGAATTGTTACAAGCCGTGGCCCAGCGCAGTGATATTGCAGCTATTTATCAACTCTTGGACGCAGTGACTCAACAACTTAATTATGTTCACCAACGACGCAACCTCAACCCCCAGATGGTGTGCGAGGAATTGCTTAATGATTGGTATTTGTTAGTGCGTTCTGGAGCTAAACAGTGATTATTGATTCCCATTGCCACCTTGATAAACTTGATACTAGCCATTACCCCGACGGCCTAGCAGGGCTGATTGCAGCAGCCCAAGTGCAGGGCATCTCACAAATGCTCTGCATTGGTGTAGATACGCAACAGTTTGCACCTATGATGGCTCAAATTGAGCCGTATGAGTTTATTCACGCGTCGGCGGGCCTGCACCCTTTAGGTGTAAAAGAACTCAGTAGTCTGGCATTACTAGAGCAACAGGCGCGGCATAAAAAAGTTGTCGCAATTGGTGAAACTGGGTTGGATTATTTTTACCAACAAGACAATGCAGCCCTGCAGCAGCAAGCATTTGCCGCCCATTTGGACCTGTCTAGGCAGCTTAAAAAACCCGTCATCGTACACACACGAGATGCCAAAGCAGACACCTTGGCGTTACTGCGAGATAAAGCCGACCTTGACGTTGGCGGGGTGATTCATTGCTTCACCGAAGATTGGGCCATGGCTAAAGCCTGTTTGGACCTGGGTTTCTATATCTCTATTTCCGGTATTGTCACCTTTAATAATGCCAAGGCCTTGCGCGAGGTGGTGAAGAAACTACCCATGGAACAACTGTTAGTAGAAACTGATTCGCCATACCTGACTCCAGCCCCTCACCGTGGCCAACAAAACGAACCTAAACATTTGAGCCTTGTGGCTCAATACGTGGCCGACTTAAAAGGTGTTTCGTTAACGCAACTGGCGGCTCAAACAAGTCAAAATTTTGCAGATCTCTTTCTACGTTCTTAATTAAGCATAGCCTTTGCTTCATTTTATGACTATTATGGCTTTCATAGTCATAGATCGACTGATCGAATGATGCAACCTTTTAGGATCATACCGTATGAATTGGGGCATTGCTGCAAAACCAAAAATTCCAACCTACTTTCCACGTGAAAAAGAAAACCGTAAAGTGCGTGAGTTTAAGCGTCGTGAAGAAGAGATTCTTGAAACGGCGTTAGTGCTCTTTCGAAGTCATGGTGAAGACAAAGTAACCGTAGAGATGATTGCTGATAACGTAGGCATTGGTAAGGGCACTATCTATAAACACTTTAAGTCTAAATCTGACATTTATATTTGTTTACT
>CBDUDU010000095.1:0-6721 GCA_965366045.1 uncultured Oceanospirillaceae bacterium | reverse complement strand
ACCGGTTTACCCGAACGGGAAATCGCTATTCAAGTAGATACCAGCACTATGCACGAACTGGGTTTGTCTTTGCAAAACATGGCAGGCCTAATCAACAATCAAAGCCAAGACGTAATGGCCGGAACTGCCGGCCGTACTGACGGCTCTAAACAATTACGTGCCATTGGTAAGGTTTCAGACGTCAACAGTTTTGAACAACTGCCGTTACTGACAGGAGACAACGCCCAATTACTTCGTTTAGGTGACGTAGCCGACATTAGCCTTAGGCCTAAGGAAGATCAAAGCACCATTCGTTATCATGGTAAATCTGCCATCGAGCTGTCTATCATGCGCAGCCAAAACGACGACACCATTAAAACTGCAGCCATTATGAATGACTGGGTTGCCGATGCCCGACACCGCTTCCCTCAGGGTGTAGAAATTGTGGTCTACGATGAAGCCTGGCTCATCCTTAAAGCCCGCATCAACTTGCTCATCAATAACGGTGCCACGGGTTTATTGTTTGTGGTGGGATTACTGTTTTTATTCCTTAACTCCCGAGTGGCGTTTTGGGTGGCGATGGGTATCCCTGCGTCGCTGCTCGCCACCTGGGGCGTGATGTACTACATAGGCGGATCCATTAACATGATCAGCTTATTTGGCATGATCATGGCTTTAGGCATTATCGTTGACGATGCCATCGTAGTGGGCGAAGACACCCTAGCTCATTCGCAGCGAGGAGAACCTGCTTTGCAGGCAGCGATGGGTGGTGCACAACGTATGTTGGGGCCGGTGGCCGCATCGTCTTTAACCACGATAGCAGCCTTTTTGCCTTTATTGTTGATTGGCGGGCCCATCGGCAGCATTTTGTCGGACATCCCTGTGGTAGTGATCTGCGTGATCGCTGTGTCTTTGGTTGAGTGTTTCTTAATCTTACCCGGGCACCTTCACCATGCGCTTAAAAACCGCGAGGGTAAAACCCCGTCGCGCTGGCGCACTGCCTTTGACCAAGGTTTTGAAAATTTTAAAAACAACATCTTCCGCCCAACCGTTAGTTTTGCCATCGACTTTCGATTAGTCACCTTTAGCTTGGCCATCACGGCCTTTGTATTAGCTATTGGATTGCTGGTAGGTGGACGCTTGCAGTTTGCTTTTTTCCCCAGTGTCGATGGTGACAATTTACGCGCCAACGTTCAATTTAGCAGCGGCACCCCGGCGACCGAAGTGGCCTCCTACCTAGTGAAAGTCGAAGACGCGTTACTGGCTACCGAGGAAGAGCTAGGCGGCCAGCTAATTCGTGAACGAGCAGCCTACTTTGGCACCCACATGTTGTCTATGGATGGTATTTCTAGTCGTGACCAAATTGCCTTACTGCGGGTAGAGTTAGACAGCACGGTACTACGCTCCGTCTCCAATGCTGAATTCATTGACACTTGGAACAGTAAAATTCCTCGAGTTCCCGGGCTAGAAAAAATTATTATTGACCAGCCAGAAACCGGCCCCCCAGGCAAACCCATTGAAGCCAATATTACTGGCGCCAGCGCCAATGTCATGAAGCAAGTTGCGCTGGAGTTGCAAACAGCACTAAAAGTCTTTACTGGCGTGCAAAATATCGATGACAACCTACCGTACGGCATGGAACAGCTGATTTTCAGCTTAACACCCGAAGCCACTATATTAGGCCTTACAAGTTCAGACATTGGGCGTCAACTCAGGTATGCCTTTGACGGTGTGACTGTGCAAAGCTTTTACCAAGGCAGCGACGAAATTGATGTGCGGCTCATGCTCAAAGACCAAGACCGTAATAGCCTTTCAACCCTATACGCCTTGCCCATCATTTTACCTTCGGGCAGAACCGTACCGCTGTTAGAACTGGTTGAGTTTAGCTCGCGCCGAGGTATTGACAAATTCCGCAGCGAAAACGGCCAACTCATGGTGACCGTACAAGCCGACGTAGACGTGGGTGCAACCAACGCCAACGTGGTGATCGAGGCATTAAAAGAAGAAACCATCCCTAGCTTAGAGCGCCAATATGGTGTGCAGATTAGTTTTGGCGGCACCAAGGCAGACGAAGAAGAAACCTTAGGCGAAATGATGACGGGCCTAGCCTTAGCCTTAGTACTTATCTACATCGTTTTGGCGTGGGTATTTGCGTCCTATACCTGGCCTATTGCGGTTATGTTCACTATTCCTTTTGGCTTAACGGGCGCCGTTTTAGGCCACGTGGTGATGGACAGAGACTTAACCATCTTGTCATTATTTGGCTTATTTGGGTTGTCCGGCATCATCATTAATAACAGCATTGTGCTACTGTCTTTTTACAAGGAGTTTCGCGCTCAAGGTATGGACCCAAAAACAGCCGTGGTCGAGGCCGCCTGCCAAAGGTTAAGAGCAGTGTTGCTGACTTCCATGACCACCATCGCTGGACTCACACCCATTTTATTTGAAGAGTCGCTGCAGGCGCAGTTCCTTATCCCGATGGCCATTTCCATCGTCTTTGGTTTAGCCTTAGGCACGCTGTTAATTCTGTTTGTGGTGCCATCTATAGTCCTCATGTTAGAAAACCTAACCGCACTACTCACAGGCAAAAAGCGTAGCACTTAAAACAAGCGTAGCTGCTGTTGACTGATTGGGGCTTGCAATTTGAGCCCCAGCCCCAGCAGCCGCACCCCTCTTTTTTGCTGCTGCGCATTGCCACTTGTAAAGGCTTGCTGCAGCAATGGTTGGAACAGGTCTAAATCTATGTCATTGGTGGCAAACTCTCTGGTGAGTTGAGAAAAATCGGCAAACTTGAGCTTAACCACCACCCCAGCCACCGCATACTGCTCAGTGAGCTGCTGCCAACGTACCATCAATTGTTCATAGAGTGGCTGTAGCGCTTGTGCACAATCTTCTAACTTCACCAAATCCTGACGGTAGGTATTTTCCACCGACACCGACTTACGAATGCGGCTGGTTTGCACGGCCCGTTCATCCAAGCCAAATCGACGCAACGCTAACGACTGCCCCATGCGGCCAAATTTATGCTCTAACTCCAACGCCGTAAAAGTGCGCAAATCGGCACAAGTGTGGATGTTTTGAGTGGCCAGTTTGGCGGCGCTGACGGGGCCGATACCGGGTATTTTTTTGACCGCCAACTGAGCACTAAAGGCATCAACTTCATCTGGCTTAACCACAAACAAACCATTCGGTTTGCGCCAGTCACTGGCCACTTTGGCAATAAACTTGTTAGGCGCAACGCCTGCAGAGATGGTAATTCCCACTTCAGCCTCCACTTCGGCGCGAATACGTTGGGCAATACGTGTCGCACTACCACCACACAGGGTGGACTCAGTAACATCGATAAATGCTTCGTCTAAGGACAAAGGTTCAATACGATCTGAATAGCGCCTGAAGATAGCCATTATTTGGGCCGACACCAACTTATACAAGGCCATGCGGCCTGGCAAGATCAACAGCTGCGGGCAAACTCGCAAGGCTTGTGCGGAGGGCATCGCTGAATGCACCCCAAACCCCCGAGCAGGATAGTTACAAGTGGCAATCACGCCGCGGCTATCGGCAGGCCCTCCAATAGCAATAGGGCGATGCTGATAACTGGGCTGGTCGCGCATTTCCACGGCCGCATAAAAACAGTCACAATCGCAGTGGATAATTTTTCGATCGACCGGCACGGGACTAAGCATCTATGATCACGCCAAATAACTGTATATTTAACCAGTATTTTACCTATTTTAACGCCAACATCAAGTCCCTCATCTAGCGCACTAGGCCTGAAAGCTATATCATGGCGGTTGCTTAATCTGGCCATTTAGAGACGATCCATGGATAACCCACTAACAACCCAAACTCAAACTGAAATGGAAGCCGCCGCTTTTCGTAAACTTGTAGCCCACCTAGATAGTCGAAAAGATGTACAAAACATCGACTTAATGATTCTTGCTGGGTTTTGTCGTAATTGCATGAGCAAATGGCTTATGGCGGCAGCCGATGAACAAGGTGTAGCCATGGATTATAACCAAGCTCGAGAGCAGGTTTACCGCATGCCGTATGAGCAGTGGAAACAAAACCACCAAACCCCAGCGACAGACGCACAAAAAAGTGCTTTTACAGCCATGGAAGCGGCCAAAGCCGCCGCCAAGCAATAAAATTTTATGCTTCAGTCTAACAGCCACTCTCACTCCTTGATGCTCTCCCTAGAGGCCAAGGTGAAACTGATGCTGACTGAAACACTGACTCTAAACCTAGAAATCGCACAATTGCAGCAGGAAAATGCACGCCTTCGGGCTCAACTAACGGAATGGGATAAAACTGATATTGAGTCTAGGCCACACTAGGAGATTTTTCTGCATATGCATAGCACCTTTTTTTTTCAGCGACACAAAAGTCTACTGTCCATTGTTGGTGTATTAATACTCGCCTTGATCCTGGTGACGATTAACAGCCAAGAGCAAACACCAGATGCTGACGTGGCCACAGGCCCAGCAAAAACGGTCGCCGAGAAGCCATTTCAAGCGCCTGCCCCTGTGGAGCCAAGGGCCGTGTCGAGCGCTAATGCCGCCGCTAGCATTAGCCACGCCATTGAATCCAGGTTACGGCCAAACGTGATACCACTGCCTGACTTTGGCGCCATGCTAGACGTGAAAACAAAAAAGGCCGCCTTCTTTAATTATTTGCTGGTTTTATCGCAAACCGCCAACACCAAAATCAAACAGCTTCGTGCCGAAATAAAGCGTATGAACCCACAAAGACTCACCCAGTTACAAACACAGCGCCTAAACCGCTTATCTAAAACCCACAAGATCAAAACCACAGACCCACAACAGCAAATCAGTTTATTGCTACGTAAAATTGAACGCGTACCCGCCGCGTTGGTGTTGGCACAAGCAGCTAATGAAAGCGCGTGGGGCACCTCACGGTTTGCCACCCAAGGTAATAATTTATTTGGCCAGTGGTGTTTTAGCAAAGGCTGCGGTCTAATTCCCAGTGGCCGCCCCGCTGGCGAGACTTACGAAGTGCGCAAATTTAAAGACCCTCAAGCTTCGGTGGATGCTTATATTCATAACCTAAACTCCCATGGCAGCTACATTGGCTTAAGGCGTATACGTGAGTGTTTAATCAACAACAAACAAACAGTGTCGGGCCGGGCTTTATCTGCGGGACTCATTGGTTATTCCTCTAGAGGGGTAGACTACATCAATGATATTAGGGGTTTGATCCGCGTTAATAAATTGGAGCTGTGGCATACAAGTTGGTGGGGGGAGGCCCGTCTTCACCCCTGCAGCGAATTGGTTCAACTCCCTAGCACTGAGCCCGACGACCCAATCGACACTAAGGAATTGTAATATGTCTCGACTGGTTTACTCTACAGATCAAGGCAGGCTCTGCCCAGACTGCCAGCAAGCCCAATGCCAGTGCAGCACACGCAACACTGAAGCGGGTGACGGTAATGTGCGTATACGCTTAGAAACCAAAGGTCGTAAAGGCAAAGGCGTAACCACCGTAACGGGCATTCCTTTAGTTGGAACCGAATTAAAAAAACTGCTCAAGGAGTTAAAACAAAAAACCAGTACTGGCGGCGCTGTTAAAGACAAAACCCTAGAGTTACAAGGGGATCAGAGGGATAAACTATTGTTATTACTCAGCAACCGCGGTTGGTGCTCGGTAAAAAAGGCGGGTGGCTAATGGGTTGGTTATTATTGCCGTTAATAGCTGCACTTGTGTATTGGTGGGACACTAGCGCTGCTAAAGATCAAGCTAGGGTGGTGGCTAAACAACAGTGCGAACAACAAAACCTACAGCTATTAGATGACACAGTCGCCCTGAAGAAGACCCGCCTAAAACGTAACCACAAGGGTCATGTGGTGCTATTGCGGCAGTTTATGTTCGAATTCAGCAGCGATGGCGAGCAAAGAACCTTAGGCGAACTACACTTACTTGGCAAGAAATTGACCCATGTGCACCTAGAAGTGCATCGAATCCACTAGAATCCATAACAGGGTCTAGAGTTTAGCTCCCACTCTGCTAGAATGGACCTTTAGGGGTTTAAGTTATTATTTTTCGGGGAAAGTGAGTTGTCGAATCTACCAGTGATCATTGGTTTCGGTGGAGTTAATCCGGCCGGTCGAACTTCCTCTCACCATGGCTACCGCCGCCTTATACTTGACTCGCTAGATCAGCAAAGCAGAATAGACACCCTCACCGACTTGGCCATGCTCACTAATACGGCCACCTACAGTAACGGCCATTACCATATCCCTGGCCAAACCAAACAATACTCACCTACACAGTTAGCCGCCCAACTGTCAACTCAATTACAAGACGCGACTTTAATTCGACCCATCCGCCCCGCAGCATACGACATTCACCAACTGGTGCTTAATAAAGCAGCTGAAATTCGCCCCGCCAGCGGTGACAGTACCTGCATCCGTATGCGCAAACGCCATTTGCCTACGCAACGGCCTAACACTTGGAAAGTGACACCTGTTGACGAGGACACCGTAGAAGTCACCATTTGCGGCAGCTTTGCCGCCATATTACCCGACAGCAAACGTGCACTGGTGAGTGCCGCTGGCCAGCTGCCCGACGGCTTCGCACCGGGTTCGTTGTATCAGTCACGCAATCATCCACGTAATTTACAGATGACAGTGTACGGTGCCTCGGACGCGCTTAAGTCTACCGGTATAGAGTGGCAGGACATACAAGATCAAATTGCACCTGACCGTATCGCTGTATATGCCAGCAA
>CBDUDU010000094.1:0-6863 GCA_965366045.1 uncultured Oceanospirillaceae bacterium | reverse complement strand
TTAAAGGTTAGCCCGCAACTTGGGCTAGGGTCTGATCGAGGGATCGTTTGGTAATATCCATCAATTCATCGATTTCTGCTTTGCTGATTATTAGTGGCGGGCACATAATCATGCTGTCACCTACCGCACGCATGACCAAACCATTGGCCAAGGCGTGATCACGGCAAATACCACCAATCGCTATGTCTTTAGGGTAGTTAGTGTGGTTTTCTTTATCTTGCACCAATTCAATGGCAGCCATCAAGCCCACCCCTCGTACTTGTCCAACTAACGGGTGGTCCAATAGCTCGGCTAGACGTTGTTGCAGGTAGGGTCCAGTGACGTCACGAACTTGCTCTACCATGCCTTCATTTTCGATAATGCTGACGTTGGCCGAGGCAACCGCTGCGGCAACCGGGTGACCAGAATAAGTATAACCATGGGCAAATTCACCACCCTCAATCACGACTTTGGCGACCCGCTCGCTGATTAACACGCCACCGATAGGCATGTAACCAGATGACAAGCCTTTGGCTATAGGCATTAAGTCGGCTTTGATGCCATAAGTTTCGCAAGCAAACCAGTTGCCTGTGCGGCCAAAACCAGTAATCACTTCGTCGGCAATCAACAACAAATCATACTTTTCACAAATACGCTGAATTTCAGGCCAGTAGGTAGCGGGCGGCACAATAACCGCACCTGCCCCTTGCACCGGCTCACCAATAAAGGCACCCACGTTTTCTGCACCCAACTCTAATATTTTGGTTTCTAACGCCTGGGCAGCACGTAAACCCAACTCATCTTCGGTTTCACCGGCAAGCGCTTCGTGGTACCAATGGGGCTGCATAATGTGCTCAACACCATCGATGATGCCGCCTTGCTCATGCATGCCCTTCATGCCTCCTAAGCTCATAGAAGCCATGGTGCTGCCATGATAGGCGTTGTGGCGTGAGATGATGGTGCGCTTAGCCGGCTGGCCCTTGGCTTGCCAATAGTGGCGCACCATACGCACGTTAGTATCGTTTGATTCAGAACCGGAGCCGGTGAAGAAGACATGGCTAATATGGTCTGGAGCAAGCTTTTTAAGTTGTGCTGCCAGTTTAATCACCGGTGGATGAGCGGTGCCAAAAAAACTATTGTAGTAAGGTAGTTGACGCATTTGTGCGGCGGCTACGTCGGCTAATTCGTCACGGCCGTAACCAATGTTCACACACCAAAGACCCGCCATGCCATCCAGCACTTTACCGCCTTCGGAATCAAAAATGTAACAACCGTCGGCCCCAGTAACAATGCGCGTACCTTTTTCGTGCATGGCTTTAGAATCGGTAAAGGGATGCATATAGTTGTTTTTATCTAGCTCTTGTAGGGCCTTAGTGTCGTGCTCTGTGTGGCGTTCGGTGTTATGAATTGGTGCATTCATGTGATGTCTCCTGTTAGACACTTAATAGTAGGTATTCACGTTCCCAAGAACTGATGACCTGCATAAAATTATCGTTTTCTTTCTCTTTGACGGCCAAATAGGCCCTCACGAAGCGGTCGCCAAAGATTTCTCTAAGGGGTTCGCAACGGTCCAATTGAATCAAGGCTTCGGTTAGGCTACGGGGCAATTCGCGGGTACCTTTGTCGTAGGCACTGCCTTCTACCGGCGCACTAGGCTCCAGCTGTTCTTGCATGCCTAAGTAACCGCAAGCTAAGGTGGCGGCCATGGCAAGGTAAGGGTTAGCATCGGCGCCACCCACGCGGTTTTCTACCCGAATATTAGGTCCAGAAGTTTCCGGCACTCGCAAACCCACAGTACGGTTGTCAAACCCCCAGTGCATATTCACCGGCGCCGACTCGTCTTTAAGAAACCGACGATAGGAATTGACGTTAGGAGCAAACAGCGCTGTCACGGCTTTGGTGTATTTTTGCAAGCCACCGATGTAGTGCCTTAGGGAATCACTAATGCCGCCATCTTCGGCCACAAAAATATTGTTGCCTTGGGCATCCAGCATGCTTTGGTGAATATGCATGGAACTGCCAGGTTGGTTTTGTAGGGGTTTGGCCATAAACGTAGCCGACAGGTCGTGCTTAAAGGCCGCTTCTCGCAATGTGCGTTTAAATAAGAACACTTGGTCAGCTAGCGACAAGGCTTCACCATGGCGGAAGTTAATTTCCATTTGCCCTAAACCTTCTTCGTGGATAAGTGTTTCGACGTCTAGGTTTTGCGCTTCGCAATAGTCATACACGTCTTCAAACAACGGATCAAATTCGTTCACTGCGTCGATGCTGTAGGACTGACGGCCCGTTTCGGCGCGCCCTTTGCGGCCGATTGGCGCTTCTAAGGGAGAATCAGGGTTGATGTTTGTTTGCGTTAAAAAGAACTCAACTTCTGGCGCTACAATAGGGGTTAAGCCCATGTCTGAATAGAGTTTTAAGACTTTTCTTAATACCGTACGTGGTGCCAAATCCACCAGTTCGCCGTGCTGGTCGTAACAATCGTGAATAATTTGCGCGGTGGGTTCGCTCGCCCAGGGCAGAAGGTGAGCAGCGTCGGCATCTGGTTTCAAAAAAATGTCGATTTCGGCGGCGTCTATCATGCTGTAATCGTCTAGATAATCACCGGTCACAGTGAGCACTAGCACTCCCTCAGGTAGCCGAATGCCCGCATCTTCACAAAACTTTGAGGCCGGCATTATTTTGCCCCGCGCCATGCCTGTTAAGTCGCTGATGATGCATTCAACTTCGGTAATTTTGTGCTCGTGTAACCAGTTTTGGAGGCTATTGAAGCTTGTCATACGTCACCTGTTGCATCTGTTTTTGTAGGCGCTGGCTACAGGCGCTGGCAAAACCAGAAAAAATACGTTGATAAAATACATCGTCACACACTTGGTATTCTGGGTGCCATTGCACTGCCAAATTAAAGGCGGATGCTTGCGGGTCAGTAAAGGCTTCAATTAAGCCGTCTGAAGCTTTGGCCTCGATTTGTAGCCCTGCACCTAGGCGATCTATGCCTTGGCCATGCAGCGAATTCACCTGCGCCTGCGGTTGACCATAGAGCTGCCTCAATAGGCTGCCTTTGGCGAGGGCAATGCTATGACTATGGCCATATTGCATGGCTAATGGCTCGGTTTTATTTTCGCGATGATCATTAAATTGGCCGTGCTCATGCACATGCTGCAATAAAGACCCTCCATAAGCCACGTTCATTTCTTGAAAACCGCGGCAAATGGCCAACAATGGTACTGCCTGGCGTATGGCCGCAGGAATTAGCGCTAATGCCAAGCTGTCTCGGGCGGCATCATGTTGTGTACCTGCGCGGCTTTGTGCACCATAGTGATGCGGCTCCACATTGCTGTAGCCCCCCGGTAACAACACCCCATGTAAGTGCGGCAATAGTGCTTCGGCATCCAAATTCAACGCGCCACTTGCATCCACCAATGAGGGAATCAACACCGGTACGGCGCCCATTGCATCGACCACTGCGCGAGCGTACTTGTCGCTCACACGGTGATAAGGATGGAGGCCGTCCTGGCTAACTTCGCACACTAGGCCAATGAGGGGTTTAGACATACTGTAGCACTTTTTGTTTTTTCTTCAATCTAGCGCGAAGATACCACAAACATCAAATAGGATTCAACAAAAACGTGCAATTATTCTGAACACCCTTAAAGCTTTATATTTTTATTGAAAATATATATAACTATTTGTTTTATATATGATTAATAATATTATTTACTCAATAAATGGTTTTATAAAGGCCATAAGCAGTAAAAATAGGGCAAATTAATCAAAACATATTGAACACCCGCCTTTGTCTACAGCGAGGCTTCTGCTACCATCGCCATTAGATACCTTTTGAGAGACGCACCACCATGCCACATACAATTGCCCTTAGTAGCGAAGCCAATGCATTTTTAGCCGCTCACCCAGATTTGGTGAGTGTGGACCTATTGCTGCCTGATCAACACGGTGTACTACGTGGCAAACGCGTACCGGCTCACGAGCTCGTTAAAGTCTATCAACACGGTATATTCCTACCCGGATCAGTGTTTGCCTTAGACATTAATGGCAACACGGTGGAAAGCACCGGCATTGGTTTTGACACTGGTGATTGTGATCAGCCCTGCCGACCCATCGCCAATAGCCTGACTATCGTGCCCTGGCAAGGCCAACCCATGGCACAGTGTCTATTAACCATGGAACAAGAGCCCGGCACGCCCTATTTTGCCAACCCGCGGCATATATTAGATCGCACCTGCGACCAATTTGCAGCCCGTGGGTATACCCCAATGGTGGCGGTAGAACTGGAGTTTTACCTCACCGATACTGAGCGTCTGGATTCGGGTCAGCTGCAACCCCCTATTTCGCCACTCACGGGCCTGCGTGAAGCTGACACACAAGTGTATGCAGTGGATAACCTAGATGACTACAGCGCTCTATTGGACGACATTATTAGCGCAGCGCAGCTACAAAACATCCCCGCATCCACCGCCGTGGCCGAATATGCCCCTGGGCAATTTGAGGTGAACCTGCAGCACGTGGCCGACCCAGTGTTGGCCTGTGACCAAGCCTTGTTGTTAAAGCGCATTATCAAAAGCGTGAGCCGCAAACATGGTTTTAGCGCCACTTTTATGGCTAAACCCTACGCCGACCAAGCAGGTAGCGGGATGCACATCCACATGAGCCTATTGGACTCAGAGGGTAATAATGTATTTGCCAGCCAACAAGCCCAACCCAACGCGTTATTGACGAACGCTTTGGCAGGCCTACAGCACACCATGAGCGACACCATGGCGCTGCTATGTCCAAAGGTGAATTCTTACCGCCGTTTTCAGCCCGACTTTTTTGTCGCTATGGCGCCGACATGGGGTATCGACAACCGCACTGTGGCACTACGCATACCCAACGGGCCAGCCAACGCCCGACGCATTGAACACCGAGTCGCTGGAGCAGACGCTAACCCGTATCTTGCAATGGCGGCGCTACTGGCTGGCACCATACACGGCCTTAACAATGACTTGCCACTAAGTGCCCAAACCACGGGCAATGGCACTCTACAACAGGCCCCAAGCTTGCCGCTCAATTGGGTTGATGCCTATGCAAAGTTCCAGCACAGCGAGTTTGCTAAAACGTATTTTGGTAGCGATTTCATGAAGGTGTATAGTGCCGTACAAACACAAGAATATGTGGATTTTAATAACCAGGTAAGTAGCTTAGAAATAGACTGGTACCAACGCACGCTTTAACAGCGGCCCGTACACCAAGGACCACCCCCATGACCCAAGCTCATACCGATTCTTATTATGCGGCCAGCGCCAACCAAACGCTTCAATGTCCCAGCTTAAAGGGCGCAGAAACTGCCGACGTGTGTGTTGTTGGAGCAGGCATCACCGGCCTTACCGCCGCACTCAATTTGGCCGAACGCGGCTTTAAGGTGACTGTGTTAGAAGCCAACTTAGTAGGGTGGGGTGCATCGGGACGCAGTGGTGGGCAAATGATTTTTGGATTTGGTTGTGACATGCCAGTCATCGAAAAATCGGCTGGCAAAGTGGCCGCCAAAACCATGTGGGACATGTCGATCGAAGGCATCGACTTATTGCGCTCTCGGGTGCAACAGCACCAAATTGAGTGTGATCTAAAGCAAGGTCATTTACATGCCGCCATCAAACCCCGCCACGTCACTGAGCTCGAAGAATGGCAGGCCTCTTTGGAGCAAGACTATGGCTACCCAAGCCTTAGCCTTTGGGACCAAGATCAAGTCCAACAACACATGAACAGCGAGCGCTACCTAGGCGGCTTGTATGATGCCAACTCGGGTCATATTCATCCGCTCAATTACACCTTAGGGCTGGCCCGCGCAGCGCTTGCAGCAGGGGTCACCATTTATACCGCTTCTGCCGTAACTAAGGTCACGCGAAAGTCTAAGGCCAACCTTTGTGTCACCGCGCACGGCCAAGTGACCGCCCCACAGGTGCTATTTTGCGGCAACGCCTATATGGGCAAGCTAGTGCCTGAAATTAGCAATAAAATCATGCCGGTAGGCACTTATATTGGAGCCTCAGAACCCTTAGGCAAAGCCCGTGCCGAAGCCCTGATCAGCAACGATATGGCGGTGGCCGATATGAATTTTGTACTCGATTATTTTCGTTTGTCTGCCGACTATCGCATGTTATTTGGTGGCCGCGTGAGCTACTCGACATTAGCGCCCGCCAATCTTAAACACACCATGCGCCAACGCATGCTTAGTGTATTCCCACAACTAGCCGATGTGAAAATGGATTATGCCTGGGGTGGCAACGTGGCGATCACCATGAATCGAGGCCCCCACTTTGGTCAAGTGGGTGACGACCTGTATTTTGCTCAAGGATTTTCTGGCCATGGCATTGTTGCTACGGGCCTAGCGGGTCAACTCATGGCAGAAGCAGTGGCAGGGCAAGCTGAACGGTTTGATGTATTTAGTGGGATTCGCCACTTACCCTTCCCTGGTGGCACCGTATTTAGAACGCCATCACTGGTATTAGCCATGGCTTGGTACCGCTTGCGTGACATGCTTTAGCAGCCGATCAGTGGGCTAGGGTGCCGGTGTTGGCGCTTACCACCTTGGCGGTGATTTCGCCAAGGTTGCGAAACCGATGGGGTAAATGGGTACGAAAAAAATAGCCGTCGCCGGTGGCTAACTGGTAGGTCTGATGATCGACCGTGAGTTCAATCTCCCCTTCCACCACAATGCCAGCTTCTTCGCCTTCGTATTTGATCATCTCCTCACCGGTATCTGAGCCCGGCGGATACGTTTCACTGAGCATAGAAACATTGCGCTCGGCGACGCTATGGCCAATCAGCTTAATGGCCACGCCCTGAGCACTCATATCGGCCTGCTCATGGGCACGAAACACAACTTGGTT
>CBDUDU010000093.1:0-6956 GCA_965366045.1 uncultured Oceanospirillaceae bacterium | reverse complement strand
ACAATGTCGGTGCGGTCGAGTAGGTCATCGATAAACGATTGCGGTATGCGTGCGGCCAAGGGTTTTGCCTTTTTTATAAAAGCTTACGCGAGTTGCGCTTTAATCTTACCGCTTACTTTGCCAATATCTGCGCGGCCTTGCAACTGTGGTTTAAGAATACCCATTACTTTGCCCATGTCCTTCATGTTGCTCGCGCCTGAGTCGGCAATGGCTTGTGCGATTAACGCAGTCACTTCGTCGTCGGTTAAAGGAGTGGGTAGGAATTCTTGAATAACGCCCATTTCAAAGTGCTCAACGTCGGCCAAGTCTTGGCGTGCTGCTGCTTCGTATTGGGTGATGGAATCACGGCGCTGCTTGAGCATTTTGTCTAACACACCTAAGCCACGGGCTTGGTCTAGTTCGATACGCTCGTCTACTTCAATGCGCTTGAATTCTGCAAGCATGGTGCGAATGCACATTAAGCGAGGCTTGTTTTTGTCACGCATGGCTTGTTTTTGAGCGTCTTTAAGTTGAAGCTTTAAGTCTGACATGGTGAGATCTGCCTGTGTTGGTTTCAGTTGCTTGATGTTGCTGCATTTGGGCTTTACACGCAAACGTCAGAAACGACAAAGGGGCGGGTAACTGAAAAACCGCCCCTATGTAAGATCGTTAGCCGCACTATATGCATAGCGCAATTAACAGGTCGTGCAAGGTTCTGTATTAGTATGTGTAAAACCTAGTAAAGACGAACGTGACGACGGTTTTCGCGTGCTAGCTTCTTAGCATGACGCTTAACAGCTGCAGCAGCTTGACGCTTACGAACGCTGGTAGGCTTTTCGTAGAATTCTTTTGAGCGCACGTCTGCTAAAGTACCTGCTTTTTCACAAGCGCGCTTGAAGCGACGTAGGGCAATATCAAATGGTTCGTTGTCTTTCAGTTTTACAGCTGGCATATCTTTACCTAATTGTGGATGCTGCGGTAGGCAGTAATCCTAATGTTTTCTATTCACATCCCAGTCATTGTATTAACGACTAGCGGAAGGTGTTCCTGAGTCTTCAAGGCCGCGTATTTTACTCCTATGTGTTAGTCAGTGTAAACCCCAGTTTGGGCTAAGTTAACAGACTTTTACTTAAGTTATGAGTTAACTGCGACTATAGCCACTTGTGCAGGTGGTTATTGAGGCAGATGAGAGGTAAAATTCTCGCCCTATTATAGACTTTATTTGGCTTTATTGATGCGTGTATTAGGCATAGAAACATCTTGCGACGAAACTGGCGTGGCGATCTACGACACCGATGTGGATGGTTTAGGTAATGGCGCCATTTTAGCCGAAGCCTTATATAGCCAAGTGGCTGTGCATGCAGAATACGGCGGCGTGGTACCCGAATTAGCCTCCCGTGATCATATTCGCAAGCTCGTACCCTTGATGCGTGAAGTGTTTGGTAAGGCGGGTCTAGCCTATGGTGATGTTGACGGCATTGCCTACACCGCTGGGCCTGGCCTCATTGGTGCGTTAATGGTGGGGGCAGCCACAGGCCGAGCATTAGGCATGGCGTGGGATGTCCCCACCCTTGGCGTACACCATATGGAAGGCCATTTATTAGCCCCTATGTTAGAAGAAAGTGCTCCTAAACCACCGTTTGTGGCCTTGTTGGTTTCTGGGGGCCACACCCAGTTGGTGCACGTGCGCTCGCTGGGTGACTATGAACTCCTAGGCGAATCCCTAGATGATGCGGCGGGTGAAGCTTTTGATAAGGTGGCTAAGATGATGGACTTAGACTACCCAGGAGGCCCCTTGGTTGCCAACTTGGCACTAGAGGGTGACGCCGAACGATTTAAATTTCCTCGTCCCATGGTAGACCGCCCAGGCCTAGACATGAGTTTTAGTGGCTTAAAAACGGCCACCTTATATGCCATTCAAGATATTCAAAAACAACAGGGCAGCCTGAGTCAGCAAGATAAGGCCGACATTGCGGTGGCCTTTCAGCAGGCGGTGGTGGATACTTTGGCCATTAAATGTCGTCGTGCGTTACAACAGACGCAGCTTTCAACCTTGGTTATGGCAGGCGGCGTGAGTGCCAACCTAAAGCTACGCGAAAAACTGGCTACAGAAACCGCTAAACTACGCGCCAAAGTGTATTACCCGCGGCCTGAATATTGTACCGACAATGGTGCCATGATCGCTTATGCAGGCGCCCAGCGTCTTGCTGCAGGTCAAACCGACGACTTAACCCTAAAAGTAAAACCTCGGTGGCCTCTAAATGAGCTATCGGCAGTCAGAGAACTACCTGTAGTAGTTTAATAATGTACTAGATTTAATTACGAGACTCTTTTATGGACACAGTATATGTACACGGCTTAACCGTTGAAACCGTGATAGGCATCTTTGATTGGGAACGTGAGATCAAGCAAAAGGTAGTGCTAAACATTGAAATGGCGGTGGATATAAGCCCGTCTGCGGCCACCGAAGACATCGATCGCACGGTGAGCTACAAGGACGTGTCTGATCGATTAACGCAGTTTGTACAAGCCAGTGAGTTTTTATTGGTGGAAACCATGGCAGAAGAAATTGCGGCCTTAGTGTTGGCAGAATTCCCCGTACCTTTTGTGCGCATTAAGTTGGGAAAGCCTGACGCTATTGCTAATGCCAAAGACGTGGGCGTCATTATTGAGCGTGGCCAAAAGCCTGCATGATGACGCAAGTTTACTTGGGTCTTGGTGCTAATATCGAGCCTCAAGCGAGTTTACAGGCGGGAGTTTTTGAATTGCGTTCGCAATTTGGCGCGGTTGACTTGTCGCCGGTGTATTTGGCTCCCGCTATCGGTATGGTTGGCCCCCACTTTTTAAATATGGTGGTGGGTTTTGCTTGCCCTATGAGCCATACTGAGCTGATGACATGGATCCGAGCTATAGAAGCTAAACATGGCCGTGTTAGGCCATCTGTGGCCGACGAGAAGTCAAGTAGTCACGGCTTAGATATGGATTTGCTTTTGTTTGGTGATCTTGTAGATAAAGCGTTGAAAGTACCGCGGCCTGATATTCTAACCTGCACCTATGTGCTGCAACCCCTCGCCGACTTAGTACCCACCTTAGCTCACCCTGCGGCTGGTAAAACAATGGCCAGCCTACAATCTGGTTGCCCTGTAGAACAGCATCTTACGCAAGTAACATTAGCCTTTTAGCTGCGCTACCTGCGCTTGCTTTAGGGCCTCTCCCAATTCTTTACCACTATACCCTTGAGCCATTAGCTCGGCGGGTTTGACGCTGCTGATGGTGTGTAAGTCTGCCAGTATGTGTGGTTCTGGGGAATTCCACCCAAACAAAGGTTCTTTGCTTTGGGTGATGGCTTGGCATAGGGTCATTAAATCCGTTAATGATTCTGGCTTGCGGATGAGGCCAAGGCTGCTTAATAGGCGGTGCCTTTGTAGCGCGTCCAGTTCTTCGTAGGCGCGTAATGCTCGCTGGTGGTTGCTGATGGCTAGAGCCAGTGTTTTTGGGGCGTTGGGTAGCTTAATCTGAGCGGCTAAGTCTTCTATTTGCAGCTTGTTAAGTTGGTAGAGTACGCCTGCTAGACGTAAATCAATACTGGTGTCCATTTGGCCCAACAGCTGCAGCCCCGTCAGCGCCTGAGGCTTGCGCTCCAGTAATTCAGCAAGCGGCGGCATGAGTTGTTCAAGAGCACCACATTCTTCGAGTACTTCAAAATAAACCCACGGGCTTTGGCTAGTGAGTGCTTTTTGGGTTTCTTGCCAAATTCGCTCTTTAGCTAGTGTTGTGAGCTCGCCAGATTGGACTAACTTCGTTACTAAAGACTGGGTTTCTGGCGCAATGCTAAAACCCAAATGGTGTAAGTACGCTGCAAAGCGTGCGGCGCGCAACACTCGAAGCGGGTCTTCGCTGAAAGCAGGTGATACGTGGCGGATGAGTTTAGCACTGAGGTCTTGCTGGCCACCAAAAGGGTCTATCAGGCGGCCATCGTCTGTTTGAGCGATGGCGTTGATGGTAAGGTCCCGTCGTAATAAGTCTTGTTCTAGTGTGACTTCGGCAGCAGCATAAACTTCAAACCCCTTATGGCCTTGGCCTGCCTTTCGCTCAGTGCGGGCGAGGGCGTATTCCTGTTTGCTTTTGGGGTGCAAAAATACCGGAAAATCTTTGCCCACTTGAGTATAGCCTTGGGCCACTAACGCCTCTGGAGTACTACCCACCACCACATAGTCGCGTTCGCGCACTGGCAAACCAAGTAGTTGATCTCGTACTGCGCCTCCAACGAGGTATGTTTGGCTAGTACTCATCAAGGCTTAACCTCATAACGCGTTGCAGTGTTCCGGTTGTTGTAGGGAGTAGGCCGCGAAGCCGCCTTCTACACTATAAACTTCATCAAAACCTTGTTGTGCTAAAAAGCCCGCGGCTTGTATTGCGCTTACACCATGGTAACAACAAACGATAATGGGTTTTTCCATATCGGCCTCTTGTAGAAACGCAGGTAGATTTTCGTTATCAATACGGTGGCTGTGTTTAATATGGTGCTTTTGGTAGCTGTTGATATCACGAATATCAACGAGGTAGGCACCTTGGTCAATTTTAGGCATAACGTCGGCTGGGGAGATGGAGGTGATTTCAGACATATTTGCATCCTATTAAGAGATCAGAAGTTTAGTGTTTCGGTAACGTTTGTGCAATTATATATTAGATTTACCTTATTTAAAAGTAATAACGTAAATCAGTCACATCGTACGCTGAAACACTGGCCGTCGTCCAAGCGTATGAGCTTTAGCTGGCCGCCCCATACACAGCCCATGTCTAAGTTAATCACCTCGGCTAGGCCTGTTTCTCCCTCTAAAGCAGCCCAATGGCCAAATACTTGCCGTGCTGTAACTGGGCTGGGTAATTTAAACCAAGGTAAGGTGCTAGCATTTTGGACGCTGGCAGATAGGTCGGGTTTGTCTTTGTTAACTAAGTCGAGGCCACCGTCTGGGCGTACAAAACGCATACGAGTGAAGTAATTGGTAATGCAGCGCCAGCGTTCTACGTCTTGTAAATCATCGTGCCACAGGTCGGGCAGGTTGCCGTACATATGGCTAAAAAATCGATGGGCTTGATTACTCTGCAAGACGTTTTGTATTTCTTTAGCGTGCGCTATGGCTTGCGGCAAATCCCAGCAAGGGGGCACGCCTGCATGGGTCATCACCGTGTCGAATTGGGCGTCGTAATGCAGCAGCGGTTGTTGCTGTAACCAATGTAATAACTCACGGCGGTCATGGGCCTCAAAAATAGGCTGTAGCGTGTCATCAGGTTTTAGTATGGCTTGTTTTGCATCTAGAGCGAGTAGGTGCAGGTCGTGATTACCCAGCACCACCTTGGCGTCTGTGCCCAATGACTTAATGAAGCGTAGCGTATTGAGGGAGTCGGGACCGCGATTAACTAAGTCGCCGGCCACCCATAGTTGGTCTCCACTAGCAAACTGTACTTTTTGCAGTAGCGCTTTGAGCGGTTCTAAGTAGCCTTGTATGTCGCCAACGGCATAGCTGGTCATGGTGGTAGGCCGTTAGTGCAGGGCGTTAGGGTAAGATAGCGTAAATGGCGGTATGGCCGCAGAAAACTCATGGCCATCTGCAGCCACCATTTGGTAAAACCCACTCATACTGCCCACTTTTGTCTCAAGTACTGTGCCGCTGGTGTATTGATGACGTTGGCCCGGGTCGATCACTGGTTGCTGGCCTACTACGCCGTCGCCAGACACTTCTTGGGTCTTGCCGTCGCCGTCGGTAATCAGCCATTTACGGCTCATTAGTTGGGCACTTTGGCTACCACTGTTGGTAATGGTGATTTTATAGGCAAACACATAACGGTTGCGGCTGGGGTCCGACTGTTCAGCAAGAAACTCGGTTTGTACACCAACATTGAAGTCGTAATCTTGGTCTAAGTCGTGGTCTGGGGTTTGCATGGGTTGGGCCTAGCTCAATTAAGAAGGTTGCTTATGGCCACAAAGTCGGCCACGGTTAAGCGCTCAGGTCGAATGCTAGGGTCTATGCCTAAACTTTGCAACTGTTGGTCGTCAATTATGCCTTTTAAGTTGTTACGCAAGGTTTTGCGGCGTTGGGCAAAACCGGTTTTAACCAAGCTTTCAAAATGTTTAAAATCTTTTGCTGGGTGTGGTAGTTCGGCGTAGGGCGCCATACGTACAATGGCAGAATCCACTTTGGGCCTTGGGTCAAAGGCCTCTGGTGGCACTTCAAACAAGTTGTCTACACGGCAAAAATACTGCGCCATAATACTCAGGCGGCCGTAATTGTTGGTGCCTGCACCAGCGGCTAAACGTAATACCACTTCTTTTTGCAACATAAAGTGCATGTCTTCAATGAGATCGGCTTGATCCAATAAATGAAAGATTAATGGCGTAGAAATGTTGTAGGGCAAGTTGCCTACAATACGTAAAGACTTGGATTTAGGGTTAGGCTCGCTACTGATGCTGCTAAAATCAAATTTAAGGGCATCGGCCTCGTGAATACGTAAATTGTTGCCATAGCTGGCAAACGCAATACGCAGGTGAGGCAATAGGTCACGGTCTAGCTCCACCACGTCAAGGCTGCCCGTGGACGCGAGCAGGTGCTCGGTAATCGCGCCTAGGCCAGGGCCAATTTCAACGATGGTTTGCTCTGGCTTAGGGCGAATACAGGCCACAATATGACGAATAATGCCTTGGTCTTGTAAAAAGTTTTGCCCAAAACGCTTACGAGCTTGATGTTTTTTTGGAGTTTGGCTAGCCATAGATGTCTCTAGTAAAGCTTGGTTAACTGCAGAGCTTGTAACGTGGCCTGCAATAAACTGTTGGCGTTGGCTTGGCCAGTACCAGCCAAATCTAATGCGGTGCCGTGGTCAACGGAGGTGCGAATAATGGGTAAACCTAAGGTGATGTTTACCGCATCACCAAAACCCGCGTATTTTAGCACGGGTAGCCCTTGATCGTGATACATGGC
>CBDUDU010000092.1:0-7104 GCA_965366045.1 uncultured Oceanospirillaceae bacterium | reverse complement strand
TCCGTCAGTAATGCGCCACACCTCGCAAACCGTGGTTTCTGTGGCAGCCCAAGTGCTGGTGACGGTGAGTGATAAGGTAATGGCTAGACTGATTTTGGTGTTGGTGATCATGTTGCTTCCCTCGGCATATTGGTGCTAGAAATAAAGCACTGGCGTAATACTTCTTCGGCGATCACCTCAATACCGGCTCTTAGCGTGGCATCTCGAAGGTTAAAGCGTTGCAGTATTTTTATTAGTATATCATTAGACAATAAACTGTTTCGACGGCGCAGCACAAGTAGGGAGATAATAGTATTGCTCACATAGTAGAAAATGACTTGCGTTGAAACGCCAATATCGCCTACTAAAGATTCGTAACGTCGTTCGAGTTGCTCAAAAACGTATTGATACGCCATAGAACCACGACACACTTGCTTGACCATAATGGCCAGCATCTCCGCACTCGGTGGGTGCTCTGGTAACATATACTCCACTTCCTCATAAACTACGGCGTGGGATCGCTGAAATACGCGGTTTGCTGGCGCATCGTGGCTCATATTAGTTTGATCTTGATAGGCTACACAGCGGTGTTCAAAGGTATCAATGGCTTGCACGGAGCGCTCCTCCTGCACAAGGGTGGTCGTTATAGCGCTGCCCTACCGTTACCAGTTTGTCGCCGTCGGCATCAATAAGATAGGTGCTTTTCAAGGTCTTCAAGTGTTGTTGAACGTGGTGCATGTCTTTCAACAGACGTTTGTAACCGCGTTTGGTAAGGCTGGTATAGTGCTTGCCTTCGCCAATGTCACAACTTTCGCCGTATAACATGAGCAGTTCAACCTGTAGGTATTCTGCGGAACTGATGTGGTTCGCGGTGTTGGGGTGTTGTAGTAAGTGAAGATCCATGACGAGTGCCTTATTGTTGGGTGTGTAGATATAAGGCCTATTAAACACCGCAACAATGGGGAACTATTGGAAACTTCCTGAAGATCTATGGAAGGAAGATGAAGAAGTGATGGAGATTGGTTGGCCAATCCTTGGCAGCACTATTATACGCTGGTCAACCAATCATGGCGGTCTTCGGCCACACCAAACTGAATGTCGTTGAGTGCTTTGCGTAGTTGTATGGTTTTTGCCCCAGGTTTGCCGGTGCCTACGGTATGCTCTTTACCATTGTAGATCAGTGTACCTACGGGGGTTAACACTGCGGCGGTGCCCGATAATGCGGCTTCCGCGTCGCCATTAGCGCTACGTTCTATCAGCTCGGCAACCGATAAATCACGCTCACTTACAATCATACCCATGTCGGCAGCCAAGGTGAGTATAGAGGCGCGCGTTACGCCGTGGAGGAAGCTGGTGTCTAGCGGCTTGGTGATGAGTTCGTTACCGTCAATCAAAATGAAGTTGGCGGCGGCCGTTTCTTGTACATCACCTTCAGGACAGAACAGCACTTGGTCGGCTTGGTGCTCGGCGCGGGCTTTGTTCAGCACCTGTAGGGCGCTGGCGTAATTACCGCCACTTTTTACCATGCCCATGTGAGGTGCACAACGCATGCCTTGCTCGTCGATGAGTAAGCGCAACGTAGTATCGCCGCTTGCAAAGTAGTCCCCTACGGGCGATGCCAGCACATACAGCATAGATTGTGCAGAAGGCGCTGCCGCTTTGCCAATGGCTGCTTCTGTACCGATATGAGTAGGCCGTAGATACATGGTGCCTGGAGGTGCAGGAACCAAGTCTTTGTAGCGATAAACGATATCTAAAATCATACCCGCAAGCATGTTTTCTTCAAACGCAGGTAAAGAGATTAAGCGGCTGCTTTGTACCATACGGGTGATATTTTGGTCCATACGAAAAACATGCTTACTACCGTCTGCATGACTAAACACTTTGAGACCTTCAAAACAGGTGCTGGCGTAGTGCAGAACGTGCGCGCCAGGGTGTAAAGAAATGCTGTCGCTTGGCACTACGCTGGGTGTGCTCCAGTGTTGTCCGTCAAAGGTGGCGAGCGCCATTTCTGGGGCAAATTGGGTACCGAACGCGGTCATGGGTTTCTCACTGTGTATGCTGACAAAAATAAGCTCACATCATACCACCGCTGGCGCCAGAAAATAGAGCGATTTATGGCAGCTTAGGTCAATAAAATCTATCTGTTAGGCTGATTGGTCGCGTGTTGAATTAAACATCGCGCATTAGCACTTCAAAAACCAGTCAAATTGGCATAAAGTAGACCCCGTAGGTGGCTACACGAATATAGCTTTCACGGGAAACAGTCAAACTCTGAACTGTGCTGCCCCCGCAACGGTACATAAGCTTTGCTTATGAGCCCGGAGACCGGCCTACAACTATGGGTTAAACACCCTTTAACATCAGATTTATCGTGCGGGTGAGCACGTGGAGAAATACATGACAACTTCTACCGTTACTAACACACAAGCATCAAGCCAGGCATTAGCCAGCACCAGCGTTCAAATGGTTGCTGCGGCAATTTTGGGTATGGTGGTATTGATGGGTGTTGGTTTTGCGCCGATGGACGTGGCACACAACGCTGCCCACGATACCCGTCACTCGTTTGCTTTTCCTTGCCATTAAGGGCGTAGCCTCGCACTAATTAGGTTTTAACTTATGTTCCGTTCTATGGCGTTAACTGCGCTAGGCGTTGCCTTGGTTGCAGGTTTGGTTTTGAGCGCTGTTCAAGCGTTACACGTATCCCCCATTATCTATGCTGCCGAAGTGTTTGAAATTGCCGAGCCAGAAGTTGTGGCAGCGCAAAGCGATGGCCATACACATTCCCACAACGAAGAAGCTTGGGCCCCAGCAGATGGTATGGAGCGCATTGGTTATACCCTGCTTTCAAACGTGTTGTCGGCCTTTGGTTTTGCAATGATTTTGTTGGCCGCTATGTTTATGGCCCGCGACAAAGCCCAGCTCCGTATTTCTTGGTTAGCAGGCTTGGGGTGGGGTTTGGCGGGCTACCTGACATTTTTTGTAGTGCCTGCGTTAGGTTTGTCTCCAGAAATCCCCAGTATGGAAGCCGCTGCTCTAGAAGGCCGTCAGGCGTGGTGGGTATTGGCCGTGGTGGCCACAGGTCTTGCTATTGCTAGCTTGGTGTTTTTGCCCGGCATGGCTAAATTGGCGGCTGTGGTGTTTGTTGCAGCTCCGTGGGTTGTGGGTGCACCGCAACCAGAGGTACATGGCTTTTTACACCCAGATGCACAAGCCGTGGCTACCTTAGAAGACCTTCAGTCTCAGTTTATCTATGCCACTGCTGTAGCGAATGGTTTATTCTGGCTCACGCTAGGAGGCCTAACAGCCTACGCAGCCAAGCGATTTATTAAAGCTTAGTATTTTGGCTACGCAAGAGCATGTTTATGACTATGTGGTGGAATCGGTGTTTGGTTGTTATTTGCAACACCCCGCCGCGTTAGCCAATCGGCTTTTAGGCAGCCCTTCAGGGGTAGAAATGACGGCCGAGGGTTTGCAGTTTACCTTGCCGGCCTTGTACGACTATGCGGTAACCAATATGCCGGCAGCCCACGCGGCGGCGGTTCAGCCTTATCGTGGCTTTAGACAAAACCTCTATAGTCAGCAAACTCAGGTACAATTGAGGGCTTGGGGGGGTGAAGTGGTAATTGCCGATAATCAGCAACAGGTGGACCAGAGTATTTACCGCCTGCAATTACTAATTAAAGAAGAAGGTAGCTAAGTGGAATTAAGTGTCCTCATTGTGGGTTTTATGATCGGTCTGCGTCACGCGCTAGAAGCCGATCATGTGGCTGCAGTGGCGTCGATTGTGACGCAAAAACAAGGCAAAACCGCGGCCATGCGCCATGGTGCGATTTGGGGGCTAGGCCACACCATTACTCTGTTTGTATTTGGCACCATTGCCTTGTTTGCAGATACCTTAATTCCTGATCAGATGGCGTCGATGTTAGAGTGCGCCGTAGGTTTTATGTTGTTGTATTTGGGTATTGATGTATTGTGGCGCATGCGCCGCAACGGAGTGCATTTTCATGTACACCAACACCATGGCAAACGCCATCTACACGCTCACCAACATCACGCCGATATGGCTCATTCAGACGCTAGCGCTCACCAACATCAACACACCAGCCCCTTCCCTATGCGCACACTAATGATTGGTATTATGCACGGTATGGCGGGCTCTGCTGCATTGGTCGTGCTCACGCTCAATGCGGCCCATAACCTTTGGTTGGGTTTGGGGTATATGTTGTTGTTTGGCATTGGTTCTATAGCGGGCATGGCCCTGTTATCCGCCGCCATTAGTTTGCCTTTTAGCCTGTCTAGTCACCGTATCGAGGGACTTACAGGCTACCTGCAGTTGGGCATCGGCATATGCACGTCGGGTCTGGGCAGCGTTATGGTGTTTAATTTTTTCTATTGAGATGTATTTCTCTGTGGCGTGTAACCTTGTGTAATAAGCTTAGGTTACCTAATTGTTTTTGCTACGTTGGCTTTTAGCAAGTATTGAGCTGCTAAGTAGCAGGCGGCTATGGAAACCATAACCCAGACCCCAAATTACAACGATACCTAAACAAATCTGCAGCACGGGATACGATTGCCAGAGCATAGAGGTAGAGATGGATAGATCGCTGCTAAAGCGCGTGATAGACGCATCGATACGTTTACTGATGTATAAATAGTGGCCCGCGTCAAACACATAAACCAATAACATTATCAGTAAGATAACGCCAAACCAGTAGCTCAATAAACGCCTTAAAAGGGCATAATGAACGGCACTAAAACGTAGTACTAACAGTCAAGGTAGGGTCACTAAAGCGGCTAACAAAGACACCCTCACATCAAACCGTAAACCCGCCCAAAACAACAACCTAAACAGGCCTTGCATGCACCAAAGTGCCAGGGTTAGGGCAAGTCAATACTGCACACGGCGGGGCAAAAATCTCATAAGTAGTTCTTTGTTAAGGGTTGGGTCGGGGGCGTTGGGTGGCGCGTAAATTAAGTAGCAAACCCGCTATAATGAGGGCCGCAGCAAGCCACTTCCACCAAGGCATGGACTCACCTAACACCAAACTCGATGCGCTCATACCAAATACGGGCACTAGTAAGGCCCACGGGGCGACTAAGGCTGCGGCATGGCGTTGCAATAACATATTCCACAAACCATAACCGATCAAGGTGTTGCCAACAGTTTGCCATAGCACGATGCCCCATGCTTGCCAGCTAGCTGAAACTAGACGCTGACTAATAACCTCTAGGCCTTCAAAATAGTAGGACATTAGGGCTAACGGCGGCACTGCAAATACCGATGACCATGCTAAAAAGGCGATGATATTAACTTTGCCAGCATGTTTGGCTACCAAGTTACCCGCTGCCCAACTTAAGGCCGCTATCAAAATGACGCCCAAACCAATGCTGGTGGCGTCGGTGTTGCCTTGTGCGGCAATTAGGCCGATGCCAGCAAACGAAATAGCTAAGGCGATGATTTGCTGGAATTGTACCCGTTCGTTAAACAGTAGCAGAGCCAAGAGGATGGTGAATACGGCTTGTATTTGAATCACCAGCGACGCCAGCCCCGGAGACATGTGGCTGCCCATAACCCAAAACAGTAAGCCAAATTGGCCAAAACCAATCAATACACCATAGGCGATTAAATAACGCCAGGGTACCTGAGGCCGAGGTAGAAAAAATATCAGCGGAAGGGCTGCAAAGGTAAAGCGTAGTGTGGCAAACAAGAAGGGTGGTAAATCGTCTAGCCCCAACTCAATAAAAACAAAGTTGGTACCCCAGATAAGGGCGACAAAAATGGCTAAAACTTGGTGTATTGGGGGCATGCTAGCATCCTGCTACGGGCAACTATTGGCGTTGACGACTACCAAAGTGAACTTTACCTAATACGATTCTTTCGTTACTGATAATTGGTTCCGAGCTTGTTTCGTGTGTTGCCGCTGTTGCCGCTGTAGCCGGTTGACCTACAGGCTTCTTTTTACCACCCCGAAACATAGCCTGACGTTTGTTTTCTAGCCCCGCTTGCCGCTGTTGCTCTTGTTCTTGCTCTGTATTTTTGCTCATATTAAAACCCTCTTAACCGGCTTCTCGTTCCGATGAGAACCAAGCCAGTTTAGCATGTAAACTTACCACGCGCCCGACTACAAACAGTGACGGGGACATAACGTGCTCCGCTTCAATCATGTCTGGCAGGCCCGTTAAATTGGACACCAATACCCGCTGGTCCTGTGTGGTCCCCTTTTCTATTAAAGCCACCGGCATTGTGGCATCCATACCATGGGCAATGAGTTGCTCACAAATATAGGGTAAACCCTTAAGCCCCATATAGAACACCAAAGTCTGGCCTTCTACAACCAGTTCCGGCCACGCCAAGTTGACACTGCCGTCGCGTAATTGACCCGTGACAAAACGCACAGACTGAGCATAATCTCGATGTGTTAACGGGATACCCGAGTATGCCGAGCAACCACTGGCTGCGGTTATCCCCGGCACCACCTGAAACGGCACCTGTTGTTCGGCCAAGGTTTCGATCTCTTCGCCACCGCGGCCAAATATAAACGGGTCGCCGCCTTTTAGACGAGCCACACGTTTACCTTGTTGGGCATAATCTACCAGCAGTTGGTTAATGCCTGTTTGAGGCACGCTGTGGTTGGCCCGACGTTTACCTACATAAACCTGCTCAACAGAGGGTGGTACTAAAGCCATTACACCGTCTGAAACTAAGGCGTCGTACAACACTACGTCGGCTTTTTGTAATAAACGAAAAGCCCTTAATGTGAGTAAGTCAGGGTCGCCTGGACCTGCGCCAATAAGGTAAACCTCGCCTTGCGCACTTAACTTATCGGCAGAGACTAAGGCTTTCTTGAGTAATGCCTCGGCTTCGACTTGTTTGCCAGAAAATACCGCCTCGGCTACCGCGCCTTGTAGTACTTGATGCCAAAAGCTAGACCGGTCTGTGGTGCTCGGCAAGGACTGCTTTACTTGCTCACGATAGCGACCCACTAGAGCCGCAAGTTCACCATAGGCTTTGGGTACAAATTGTTCTAGCTGTTGTCGCAGTATGCTGGATAACACCGGCGACGCGCCGCCGTTATTAATGGCAATAGTCAAAGGTGCTCGGTCGATAGTGGCACCAAAAAT
>CBDUDU010000091.1:0-7287 GCA_965366045.1 uncultured Oceanospirillaceae bacterium | reverse complement strand
CCCGTGGTGCCTTCGTAAATGGTCGAGATACGGGCATCACGCACAATCTGTTCCATACCCTGCTCGCGGATATAGCCATGGCCACCAAAACATTGCATGCCTAAGTTGGCCGACTCAAGGCCAGTTTCAGTCATAAAAGCTTTGGCAATCGGTGTAAGCAAAGACAAACGCACTTCGGCCTCTTTTGCTTTATCCGCATCAGTGCTGCCTTTTACAGTGTCATTTAGCTGCGACAAATAGTACGCCAACATACGGCCACCTTCTGCAAAAGCCTTGGCCGTGAGCAACATACGGCGTACATCTGGGTGAACAATAATGGGATCGGCGGCTTTTTCTGGGGCCACTGGGCCAGTTAGTGCGCGCATTTGCAAACGCTCTTTGGTGTACTCTAACGCACCTTGGAATGCACCTTCGGCCGAGCACAAACCTTGTACTGCAGTACCAATACGAGCCGTGTTCATAAAGGTAAACATGCAGTTTAGGCCTTTATTAGCAGGGCCAATAAGATAGCCTTTGGCCTGATCGAAGTTCATTACACAGGTGGCGTTACCGTGGATGCCCATTTTATGTTCAATGGAACCACAAGCAACCTGATTGCGCTCTGCCGAGCAGCCATCTTCATTCAAGTTGAATTTAGGCACAATAAACAGCGAGATGCCTTTAGTGCCTTGTGGGGCATCGGGTAGACGGGCTAATACAATGTGAACGATGTTATCCACCATGTCGTGTTCACCGGCGGAAATGAAGATTTTAGTGCCACTAATGGCATAGCTACCGTCGGCCTGTGGTTCAGCTTTGGTGCGTAGCATGCCTAGGTCGGTACCACAATGAGACTCGGTTAAACACATAGTGCCGGTCCAGCGACCTTCCACAAGTGGCATTAAGTAGTGTTTCTTTTGTTGGTCTGTACCATGGGTGGCAATGGTATTCATAGCGCCGTGGCTTAAGCCTGGGTACATACTCCAAGACCAGTTGGCGGTGCCATTAATTTCACTGATCATAGTGCCCAAAGATTCAGGCAGGCCTTGGCCACCGAACTCTGGATCAAGCGACAATGAAGGCCAGCCGCCATCCACATATTGCGAGTAGGCTTCTTTAAAGCCATCGGGTGTGGTGACCACACCGTCATTCCAGCTACAACCTTGCTCGTCACCAGAAGCATTGATTGGTGCCAGCACGTTTTCAGAAAATTTTGCCGCTTCTTCAAGTATGGCGTCAATCATTTCGGCGTCCATGTCTTCACCACCTGGCATCGTTTTATAATGCTCTGCCATAGCCAAAACTTCGTGTATAACAAATTGAATGTCTCGGCGGGGGGCGCGATATGTAGGCATGATGACTCCAATAAAGTAACGTTATTTCAAACAACCGTTTGAATCTATGCCGATAATGTACCCAGCAATAGCACCAAGGTCAAATGCGAGACTTTAGAGTCATGCCAGCGTGTAGTTTGTTGAACTAGTCGATAAGCGCGTCTAGGCAAAGGTATGTTTGCGCAGTATCTACCCGCTCTGCACTGTTGGCGCAGGCCGATAAATGCGGCACTACACCTAATAAGGGCGCCTGGATACGCTGCTCCAGGGTGGCTAAGTTTTGCTCGAACACCGCCATGTTGGGGTCAATGCGATTAGCTACCCAGCCAGCCAATTGCACGCCATCCCTAACAATAGCTTCTATGGTTAATAAGGCGTGGTTGATGCAGCCCAAGCGCATACCCACTACCAAGATCACAGGCACACCAAGCACCTTGGCTAGGTCTGCCAAAGTCTCGGTTTGATTAAGCGGTACGCGCCAACCGCCTGCACCTTCGATTAGGGTTAAATCGGCTCCCTGCATGATGACACCACGGCAAAAACCAGCCAAACGGTCTACCTGTAAACGTTGACCCAACTCTTGTGCCGCAAGATGCGGGGCAATAGGTGCCTCAAAGGCCACGGGGTTTATTTGTTCATAATAGAGGGGCAAGCTGCATTGAGCCATAAGCTGTAGCGCGTCGTCATTACGCAGGCCTTGACTGGTCGGCTCGCACCCGGCGGCCACAGGTTTTACCGCCGCTGTGGTTAAACCTTGCCCACGAGCTTTAGCCAACAAGGCACAAGCCACTAGGGTTTTGCCTGCATCGGTATCGGTACCGGCAATAAAATAAGTTTTTTTCATGAACCAACCCCACTCTTGCGTGCATTGATCTTGGGTTGTGTTGCGGTAATAAAATACACTTCATAGGTGATCGGTAACTGGCCGTTTTGATCACGCAAACTTTCGTAGGCTTGCATCATGCGTCGTAAGCGACCCACGCCGGTTAAGCCAGGCGCGGCTTTAGCATTGTGATTACTCGCCCCTAAATCTTTTAAATCGCGGGTTAGCTTCTGCACCGTGTCATAGGAAAGAACCACTTCTTTTGTAACTAAATCAACTTCCTCAAAGTGTTGATTTAAGGCCGCCAGCAACGCCTGTTTGGCAACAAATTCGTTAACATGTTGATAATCATCGGCCTGAGCCCAAGCCCACTTTAGCTGATGCAAGGTATTGGGTCCCAAGGTGGCTGCATGAAACACGCCCGTTGGGGTTAGGCTCTGAGCCACTCCGGAGAACAGCGCCGCTAAATCGCTACACCATTGAATAGCCAAGGACGAAACTACGGTATCAAAAGAACCAAGGTCCGAGCCTAAGGCACTAGACAAGTTCTGTGCATCACCTAACAACCAGGAGAGTTTGTTATGCGTATGTTGACTGCTGGCAAAATCGAGCATACCTTGTGCAATATCGATACCGGTCACCGATACGACATCTGCTTTGCTAGCAAGGTGAGCACTCACATACCCTGTACCACTGCCAATATCTAGCATTTTACCTGTATGCAATACCTCTCCACGAGTCAACAAGTCGTCGGCCACCAAACGTTGCAGGCCCGCAACTTGGTCGTAGGTTTGCGCTGCTTGGCTAAATGCCTGGGCAATTTGCTGCACACTAGGCAGGGCGTTATAGTTAGCATTAATGGAGGTCATTGGCTCACCATAACAGGCGCAGTTGAGGGGCTTAAAAAAGCAATGACACGAGCCGCTAAGGTTTCACTTTGCAACACATAAGCATGACCACCTGCCACCAAATTAACCTTGCATGTTGGCGCTAACATCAATTTCTCTACCCAGTCTTTGGGCACTAACTGATCGTCAGTTGCTAATTCTATTAAGCAAGGTTTAGTAAGCACCTTTAAATGCGCCCGTTCGTCTAGCGTGTGTAACAATTTCAACCCCAATAACTTACTTGATTCAGGCGCCATATGCGCCACCAGGTGTGCTGCAAGCGTTTTACTCTGCTCGCACCCCAAGGCCTGCAAACTGGCGAAGCGTCGCATGGTTTTGCCAGGCTGTGCCTGATACTTTTCCACAAATTGTATTAACAATTCCAAGCCCATACCTTGTTGCCAATCATGGTCGCGTACGAACTTGGCATTGGTGGCCAATAAAATAAGGCGATCGACATGGTTATTGTTATGGGCCAAACGGATGGCAACCTGACCACCCAGCGACCAACCCAACACATGGTAGCGATTAGGCAGTTGTGCTTTAGTGACATCAAGCCAGGCATCTAACTGATCGACACAATCATCCCCATCAGTAGTGTTAAGCACATGTTCTGATGCACCGCCGTGACCGGGAAGAGCCAATAATATGACATTGAAGTGGCGCTCTAGTTGCGCCACCAAACCATCTGGCCAACACGAGTTGTCGTAACCCCAACCGTGAATCAAAACCAAATTAGCTTGGTCTGGGCATGACTCATGGCCCACCATTAATGTTCTACCTTACAGATTAGCCCCTGGTTTTGTAGCCGACCTAGGGCGGCTAGCAATTCATCAACATTGGCTTCGCTGTGGGCGGCACTCAAGGTAATTCTTAAACGTGCCGTATCTTTGGGTACAGTAGGCGGCCGTATAGCCGTCACTAACAAACCCGCCTGTCTTAGCTCATCACTAATTTGTAGTGCAACCTTAGATGAACCGACGAGTAGGGGCTGGATGGCCGTTTGACTGTACATCAAGGGCAGCCCCATGGACTGCGCTTGTTGCGTGAAGTAATTAATGAGCCGGTTTAAATGCTGCTGGCGCCATGCTTCTTCAGTCAACAAAGCCACTGCGGCTAAGCTCGCAGCCGCCACCGATGGAGGTAACGCCGTGGTGTAAATGTAGTTACGTGAAAATTGAATCAAACTTTCAATAAGTTCTTCGCTACCCGCCACAAAAGCACCATAACTACCTAAAGCTTTGCCTAGTGTCGCCATGTATATGGGGCAGTCGCTGACACTGAGCCCTTGCCCTAATGCACTGCCACCACCAGCCTCTCCGAGCACACCAAAGCCGTGGGCGTCATCAACCATGAGCCAGGCCTGATGTTCATTGGCCACTTGACTCAACTCTTTGAGCGGCGCAATGTCGCCGTCCATACTAAATACGGCATCAGTGGCAACCACATGCCTGCGGGCTTGGGTTGTTGCCAGTTTGCCAGCTAAATTGGAGGTGTCATTATGCCGATAACGCTGAAATCTGGCCCCGCTGAGTAAACCGCCATCAAGCAGAGATGCGTGATTCAGACGATCTTGATAGACCGCATCACGGCGATCTAACAAAGCATTAAGCACACCCATATTAGCCATGTAACCGCTGCTAAACAACAAAGCTCTAGGCCTTTGAGTGGTTGCTGCAAGCACTTGCTCTAATTCGTGGTGTACGTCGGTATGGCCACTCACTAGGTGGGAGGCACCACTACCTAGGCCGTACTGCTTGCTGGCACTGTGCGCGGCACTGATGAGTTTTGGATGGTTAGCAAGCCCCAGATAATCATTACTGGTAAAGGCCAACAATTGGCTGCCGTTAACCTTTATCAGCGGCACTTGCGGGCCGCTATGCTGGTTGCGCTGACGATACAGGTGGTCATCACGACGCGCCTGCAAATCCGCCGCCAGCACTTGATCCATCAGTATTGAGTCTGCCATTAAAGAGCGGCGTCTACAAACATTTGCTCCGACTTAGCGCTCTCTATGGCTTGTTCGATCGCGCCTTGATGGGCTTCATCAGACACGTCTTGGCGTTTTTCTGGGCGAATACCCAGCTTCACAAACAATGCCCGGTCTTTTTCTGCCGCGGGGTTGTCGGTGGTTAACAAACGCTCGCCATAAAATATAGAGTTGGCACCGGCAAAGAAACACATGGACTGCATTTGTTCGTTCATTTCTTCACGCCCTGCAGACAAACGCACATGCGATTGAGGCATCAAAATACGCGCCACCGCAATGGTACGTATAAAGTCGAACGGCTCTAAATCTTCCACTTGATCTAACGGTGTACCTTCCACTTTTACCAACATGTTGATCGGCACGCTTTCCGGGTGCTGCGGCATGTTAGCTAACTGCTGTAGAAGACCCACACGGTCACGTAAATTTTCGCCCATGCCAACAATACCACCGGCACACACTTTCATGCCTGCATCACGTACATTACCTAGCGTATTAAGCCGATCTTGATAGGTACGTGTAGTGATGATGGAGCCATAGAATTCTGGCGAGGTGTCCAAATTATGGTTGTAATAATCCAAACCTGCTTCGGCTAACTGCTGGGCCTGATCTGGCGCCAACATACCCAACGTCATACAGGTCTCTAGCCCCATTGCTTTCACTTCTTTAACCATTTCTAACACGTATGGCATATCTTTAGCGCGTGGATTTTTCCACGCTGCACCCATACAAAAGCGGCTCGCGCCTTGTTGTTTGGCGGCTACCGCTTCTTCGATGACCTCTTTCACCTTCATCAGGCGCTCGACGTCTAAACCCGTATCATTGTGCACACTCTGCGGACAGTATTTACAGTCTTCAGGGCAGGCGCCGGTTTTGATTGAAAGCAAGGTGCTGACTTGCACTTCATTAGGGTCAAAGTGTGTTCGGTGAGTTGTCTGGGCCTTAAACAACAAATCATTCAATGGCATATTGAACAGGTCAGTGATTTCGGCAACACCCCAATTATGGCGCTGGCCATTAGCCAAGATTGAGCTAGACTTATTATCCATCATGTTATGAGTGGAGGTGGCAACAGTAGCAAAGGTCATAGAGACTCCAACAATTTAATTCTGCACGCATATTAAAAGCTGGTCGTTTGTAGTCAACCCATACTCCAAAAGGAGGTTTACATCTGGTCATTATTTAATCAAATTACTGAGTTTGTGCAACCATCCTGCCTGCTTTGTGGTCGTCACCCTCACTATCGACATAACATATGCCAAGCCTGCCTACTGGATTTGCCTTGGGCTCAACCATCCATTGTGAATCAAGCGCTGGGATATACCTATTCTGTATGTGCCTTGAACTATTTACCGCCCATAAATGGACTCATTAAACAGTTTAAACATCAACGCAATTTAGCGTCTGGGCGCTTGCTTGAATTTTGTTTATCTCAAACCATAAGCTCAGCCTTGGTAGAACAACAGCTGTGCCGGCCACAACTGTTGATTCCTGTGCCGTTACACAAGACTCGGTTGAGGCATAGAGGTTTTAATCAAGCAGAGTTCATTGCCCACGGGCTGAGTAAGGATCTGCACATCCCTATGTGCAAAAGCCTTTGCCAGCGGCTCGGTGATCAGGCGCCACTACAAGGCCAGAATCGGCGTCAACGCCTGAGGCATATGCAAGGCGTATTTGAGGTCAATACAAAAGAAGTGAATTCGCGGTTACACAGCATCGCCATTATTGACGATGTCACAACCACAGGAGCTACGGCTCAAGCGCTAAGCAGTTGTCTACAAAGTGCTTGGCCAGGGCCCCTGCATATTCAATTGTGGTGCTTAGCTAGAACTCCAGCACCAAAAACGCAACTTGACTGGTAGACTGATCAATCTTCTTCAGAAGATTTTTCATCTTGGATACGCTGGTAAATCTCTTCACGGTGCACAGCGACATCGCGGGGGGCATTTACACCTATACGTACTTGATTACCTTTTACACCTAAAACAGTGACGGTAACTTCGTCACCCACCATCAGTGTTTCGCCTACGCGGCGGGTTAATATCAACATGACATGCTCCTTATCATTTGGGCCGATAAGCCAAATACCGCTAGCTTCCGAGCACCTTAATTATTCCTAATTGCTTCCTTTGGGCGATATGTATATGACTACAGCAGCGCTACTGCAATATACATCAAGTCATCATAGTGACTTATAAACTAATCTTCAATAGTTTCCGGCTTATCCATTTCAAATGTGCTGTGTAGCGCGCGTACCGCCAATTCCAAATATTTTTC
>CBDUDU010000090.1:0-7308 GCA_965366045.1 uncultured Oceanospirillaceae bacterium | reverse complement strand
AGGGTATTGGCTCATGTAGAGGTTTCCGTAAGCTGGCAAAGGTGTTGGTGTAATTGCGCCACTTGCTGCTGCAAGTGGTTCAGGTCCTGCTGATTGTCTAGCACCCAATGGGCACGGTCTAGACGCTTTTGGCGCTCCATTTGACTGGCCATGATGGCGCTTATTTGCTGGGCAGAATTATTATCTCGAAGACTAGCACGCTGTAGTTGCTGGGCTTCGCTCACGTCCACCACAACAATAAAGTCAACTTTGGTATGCTGTTCAGTTTCCAGTAACAAGGGTGACTCCAGCACAGCATAAGGCCCACAGGCAGCTGCCAGTTGGGTATCAATAGATGCACCTATAAGCGGGTGCAAGAGTGCTTCTAACCAGTCTTTTTGAGCTTTATTTGAAAATATGCTTTGGCGTAATGCAGCGCGATCTAGGCTGCCATCTGGCAACAGCACTTGCTGGCCAAAATGGGCCGCTATGGTGGTCAGCGCTGGGCTACCTGCGACCACAACTTCTCGCGCTACTTTGTCGGCATCCACCAAGGTAATGCCTAATTGTTTTAGGTAACCATTCACTGCACTTTTTCCGCTACCAATTCCGCCTGTAAGGCCGACGATCATACCCATTTCCCATTAAATCAGACTAGGATAGTCATTATACCAGCCACGGCGCCAGCTCACATCACCTGACCCATCTGAAACAGAGGCAAATAAAGCGCAACTAAAATACCACCTACAAACACTGACACCAGCAGCAGTAGCATGGGCTCAATAAGCTGTTCTAACCACAGACTATGGCTTTGGGCTTGCTGTTGATAATAATTTTGTAATTGGTTAAAACTGGTACCTAAGTGACCACTGGCCTCGCCCATACGAATCATTTGCACGGCGTGTTGCGGTACACCTACACTTGCAAATACTTGGCTTAAGCGTTGCCCTTGCTTCAGTTTGACCGTAGCAACAGTTAAGTCGCGACTGATGCAGCGCCATGAACTCGCATTGCCTGCCAGCTCAATGGCTTCTAATAACGGAACTCCCGCATTAAATGTTAAATTCAACAATAAATACAGCTCCGCTTGCCCATGTAGATGCATTAATCGACCAATACCTGGCACCCGCCACAAGCCCACTTCCATAGTTAACCTTACCCTAGGCAATGACCACAGCCCCATCACAAGGGCACTAAATACCACTAACAGACCCAGTAAACCCCAACCCTTGTGCCTTAGAAACTCGGCTGCTAGAAGTAACCATTGGGTCATCACAGGCAAACCGTAATTCGCCGAAGCATACAAGTTAGCCACCTGGGGCACGACCCAATAAACAATAAGCAAACTCACCAACACTCCACTAAACAAGGTGATGCCAGGCATAATCATGGTACGCAGAAATCGTCGTTTTAGATCGTTATTGGCCATCAACTGGGTGTGCGTTTGAGCCAATAGTTGGGGCAACTCGCCGCTCGCTTCTCCTGCGGCGATGAGGTGTACCAAGGCTGAAGTAAATAACCCACTGCGGGCAATGGCGCCGGCAAAGCTAGCACCGCTTAACAGGCTTTGTTGTATTTTCACTAATTCGATTTTGAGACGCATAGGTGCCTTATCAACCTGCGTTAGCTGCAAACATAACAACAACGGCAGGCCTGCAGCCAGCAACTGCGACCACTGCTGTAGCAGCTGCTGCAAATGTTGCGCGGCAATATTTTTGGGCCAACGCCTGTGCCAATACCAAACACGTTGGCTGTTTATCAAGCCGATGCCTTGTTGAGACAATTGTAATTGCAGCAGCATACGGCTACCACACTGGATCAAACCCTGGCACTCTTGCTCTTCGCTGTCGACGCCTCGCCACAACCAATAGGCCGCCATCACCAGGTCACCCTGTTAACTTCATCCATGGTAGTATCACCCGACATTACACGCCACAAACCTTGTCGCCGGACACCTGCCACTGAGTCTAACTGGTCAACTCTTCGCTCTACCACTAACTCGCGTGTAGCCTGATCCATGAGCAGAATATCAAATATACCAAAACGCCCTCTAAAGCCCTCGTTACATCTTGGGCAACCCACCGCAATACAGGGGTTAAATTGGCCGTAGCAGCCGTCGTAATCCGCCTGCGCCACTTGCCACATGTCGCTCGAAAGCTGTTCTAATGCAGCCGCGTTCATGGGTTGCTTACACAGATCACACAAACGTCGCACGAGCCGCTGGTTAACGATCAAGCTCAAACAATAGCTCAAGGCCAGCATATCAACACCTAACCCGTGACACCGATGCATGGCCTCGCCAATGCTACTGGTGTGCATAGAGGTGAGTAATAAATGACCCGTCTGAGCCGCTTTAAGAGCCACATCAGCGCTATCCGCATCGCGTAATTCGCCAAGCATTATCACGTCTGGGTCTTGGCGTAATAAGGCTCTTAAAATCGGGCTATAGTTCAATCCAATATCGGTATTCACCGCCACTTGATGGATATCAGGCAAGGCAATTTCCACTGGATCTTCGGCACTCACTAGGTTCAGGTGCGGCGCTTGTAGCTGCTTCAAACAGCTGTAGAGCAGCATGGATTTACCACTGCCCGTGGGCCCGGTAACTAAAATCAAACCCTGAGGTTTGGTCAGTTGCGACCTGACTTGGGTTAATTGAGTGGGCGCTAGACCCTGCTGATCGAGTTGGGTATTTTGTTGTTGCCACTGGAGCCGCAACACCAGTTTTTCGCCCCAATGACCAGCTAGGCTGCTGATACGAATGTCCACTTTTCGAGACTGTAAGTGCCATTGAAAGCTGCCATCTTGGGGTCTTCGGCGTTCACCAATATCCATGTTAGACAACAGCTTAAAACGTACCACCAATGCATCAGCAGCGCTCGCAGGCAGGTGATCAAAGGGGGCTTGCAGAAAACGCATCAACCCATCCACCCGCATACGTAAACGCATACTTTTGGGCTGGGGTTCTAAGTGCAGGTCTGAGGCGCCTGCTGTGGCTGCGGCTTCTAGCACTATGTCTGCTAATGCAATAGCATCATGTAAAGACACGGCGTTGTAGAGTGGTATATCTGGCATCTAGGCATCCATGCACTAAAATTTGATGCCTTAATATTAGTCGATATATTTAGAACTGCTGACGTTAATTCATTTCACCACTCAGTTGGCGCGCAAGGTCAACCGCATAGTTGTCGGTCATGCCCCCAATAAAGTCCATTGTGGAACACAGAGCTTGGTATGCACTGTTGTCTTGCGTAGGCCGGTGGGTGCCCATTAAAGCGAGGTGCTTCTGGGCTTTAAACGATAATGGGCTTGCGCCATCAGTGGTCTGGACCACAGCCAATGCAGCAGGTACAAAACCATCAAGCAGCTTTTCCAACACTGAGTAAGCTGCCAATTCGGTGCGATGGCGCTCGGGGGCCAGAAAAATACGGTTTTTGGCCAAGGCTTTGGCATCGCCAATAATTTGTTGTGTGACTGGGTCACAATGGGCAATCAAGTCACCTTCGAGTTCGCCTGCAAGTAAGCTAGGCACTTGCTGTATAAACGTATGCGCGGCAGACTGAACTAAGTAATCAATGACCTTACCTCGCAACAAGGCCAAACGACGGGTGGAATAATAGGCATCGACCATGCGTGTACGCTCTGGCACGGCCAGCGGCCCAGTGATCGGGGCCAATAATTCGAGCACGTCCTGTTCATCAATAATGCCGAGCTCAACCCCGTCTTCTAAGTCGATAATGGCATAACAAATGTCATCGGCAGCTTCCATTAAGTACACTAATGGATGCCGGCACCACTGATAATCCCCTTGTTGGATCAAACCCAAACGTCCAGCAATATCAGCTAAAATATGTTTTTCGGATTGTAACGCGCCAAATTTAGATTTGCGTTCACATTGCGCCGAATCAGCTAGCCAAGGGTATTTAACAAAACTGCCCAAGGTTGCGTAAGTCAGACGCATACCGCCTTTAAACTGGTGGTACTCCAGCTGTGTGAGCGTACGTAAACCCTGAGCATTACCCTCAAAATTGAGCAAATCAGCTTGCTCAGAGCTAGTGAGTTGTTGCAAACCACCGCTGGCGGCGAAACTTTCGAACCAATGCCGAATCGAACTCTCACCAAAATGACCAAAAGGTGGATTACCAATATCATGAGCTAAACAGGCCGACTGCACGATAGCCCCTAAGTCATGGGGTTCAATCCACTCAGGCCAATGTGTTTGATGTTGTAGTTGATGACCGACCTGAATCCCCAAACTGCGGCCTACACTGGCCACCTCTAAACTATGAGTCAAGCGATTGTGTACGTGGTCATTATGGGATAAAGAATGCACCTGTGTTTTGTGCCCCATACGTCGAAACGCACTAGAGAAAATAAGGCGATCATAGTCTTTGTGAAACGGGGTACGGCCTTGCTGGTGCTGCTCTGTGTAGGGTTTGCCAAAACGCTGATCAGCCAGCAAACCTTGCCATGTCATGGCCATCATTGAAATCCTTGTTCGTGCTAACGGGTATGCGCTGCATACCCGTAGGTAGTGTTTTTAATCTACCTTACTCTAGCACGATTAAAGAGCGAATGCGTTTTAGCGTAGCTGCACCAATGCCGCTCACATTGAGCAATTGATCTACACTGGTAAAGCCACCCATTTGGTCACGCAACAACACAATAGCTGCTGCTCTGACCTCGCCCACACCATCAAGTGCTTCGGCTATTTGTGGCGCGGTTGCGGTATTAATATTAATGGGTAAGGTATCTGCAGCGCGGGTTATCGGTGAGAAAGATAATGCTGTGGCAAACAACAGCACTAATAATCGACGATAAATTGTCATAATCTACTCCTTGATTAAGTTAATGTGTCTTCAAATTCTAAAGACACATTAAGCCTAGCACAAAGTGATTATTTTGCTTTAAACAAGCTCTTTTTCAATCATTTCCAAAGCCTGCATAGGCTCTTTGGCTTGAGTAATAGGTCGACCTATCACTAGGTAATCGCTGCCAGCTTGCATGGCTTGAGCGGGTGTCATAATGCGTTTTTGGTCGCCAGCCACAGCAAATGAAGGTCGTATACCTGGGGTCACCAGCTTAAAACCCGCACCTAATTCGGTTTTTAATAGCGCTGACTCTTGGGCTGAACAGACCACGCCATCAAAGCCAGACTGATGACTCAGATGCGCCAGCGACAACACCCGTTGCGCCGGTGTTTGGTCGATGCCCGTGGCTTTGAGTCCTGCAGCATCCATGCTCGTCAGCACCGTCACTGCGATTAGTAGTGGCTGGTGGCCACCCTTAGCCTTCAGTGCGGCTTGTGTGGTTTGCATCATCTCTGCACCACCGCTGGCGTGAACGTTGACCATCCACACGCCCATACGCGCCGCAGCTAGTACTGCTTTGGCAACAGTATTAGGAATATCGTGAAACTTAAGATCTAAAAATATCTCGAAGCCTTGCTGCTGTAGCTGGTCAACCAACTGAGGCCCTGCAGCAGTAAAGAGTTCTTTGCCCACCTTTAAACGACACCGTTGAGGGTCCAACTGTGAAGCCATAGCTAGCGCTTGGGACGATGAGTCATAATCCAAGGCTACTACAATGGGTGAACTTTGTTTTAAGTTGTGATCCAACTTACTCTCCTTCTAATCCATAAATAGGTTTGGTGCTGCCCCACTGATGACAACTTGGGCATTGCCAATGCATTGAGTTGCCAGAAAAACCGCATTGCCTACAGCGGTAATGTGGCTTACTTCGTTGCAAGGCTACAGTTAAGCCCTTGAGCACTTGCAGGCTGTCTTTGGCGTTGGCTGAGGCCCATTGCATGTGCAAATCGATCAAGTAGTTAAACCCTTTAACAGACGGCCGCTGCCTTAATTGCTCGGTCACATAGGCCGCCGCATCAGAATCATTGTCTTGGCTTAATTCTTTGGCTTGAGCTAACACCAAACTAGTACTGGGGTATAGACTCATGGCTTGACTCAACCACGCACGCCAACCGGGGATGTCGTCTAATTGAGCGAAACACTGCTGTAAGGGTTGTATAATTTCCGGCATCAGCTGCACGTCTTGTTGAGCCATCACCAACAAATGCAGTTTTGCATCGGCATAATGATGTTGCTGCATACTAAGCTTAGCGCGTAAAAAACTCACCCTAGGGTTGTCTGCATTATGGCGCTTGGCTTGTTTTAAATATAACAAACACTGCTTTTCTTGACCGTCGCCTAGTGACTCTTCCGCAAGTTCACAACAAAAATGTGACAACCTTTGAGCCAATTCTACACTGGCCGAAACATTTGCTGCGGCGCCCACTTCTAGGGCTTTGTGCCAATCTTGCTCACGCTGATATACGTCCACCAGTAATTCTGTTGCTTTGGCTTTTTGCTGGTTCGGTTGTTGCGCTACATCAAGCAGTAATTCTTCGGCGCGATCTAACAGACCAGCTTTGATAAAGTCGTGCGCCAATTCCAGCTCGGCTAACATTAGCTGTTCTTGGCCCAGACCTTTACCCGCTAACAAGTTTTGGTGGATTTGAATGGCTTTATCAACCTCACCACGGCGACGAAAAAGGCTACCTAGCGCTAAGTGAGTATCAACGGTTTGGGGGCTTACATCTAGGGCATGAATGAATAACTCAAGCGCCTCGTCCGTCTGTTGATTTAACAGGTAATTGAGGCCGCGGTAATAGTTTGCCTGTAAGCCCATCTCCTTATGGCGTTTTTGACTCCGCTCACGCTGCCCTAACCACCAGCCAATGCCTAGTGCTGCAAGCAACACCAACAATAAAATTAAATCCATTGTCAGGCTGTGACCTTGGGGTTTTTGTTGGTGCTAGAGAGCACACTCAAGCGGCGCTCAAGACGTGCGTTTTGACGCTTCAATTTAAGTAATACAACACTATAAATAAAGGCTGACAAGCACATACCCAACACCAAGCTCAAGAGCAACCAAATAGCGATACTCATAGAGTGGGACTGAAAAAAGATAAGGTCTAATGAGAAGGCCTGACTGTTACGCGTGCTAAACAGCACGCCAATTACCAAGGCCACGATAACGGTAATGGCGAAGAGTAAAGTCTTTATAAGTTTCACGGGTTACTACCTAATCAACGGCGTCGAGCCAAAGCACTCGATGTCAATAAACGATAGTCTATTATAGACTATCGTTTACCTGATCGCGTAGCTCTTTGCCGGGTTTAAAATGAGGCACATACTTTTCGGCCAACTCTACCGAGTCACCAGTTTTGGGGTTACGCCCAGTCCGTGACGCTCGATAATGCAGACAAAAACTGCCAAAACCTCTAATTTCAATTCGATCTCCCGCCGCCAAAGAATCTGCCATATG
>CBDUDU010000089.1:0-7310 GCA_965366045.1 uncultured Oceanospirillaceae bacterium | reverse complement strand
GCTGTAATCAGCGCAATGATTGCAGCTGCCCACCATACTTTGTCGTAGTTGCCCGTGGTGTCGTATAAATAACCGCCAATCCAAACACCTAAAAAAGAGCCTAGCTGGTGATTCAAGAACACAATGCCGTACAAGCTACCCATGTGTTTAAGGCCAAACATTTGAGCCACTAAACCGGATGTAGGGGGTACTGTGGCAAGCCATAAAAAACCGGAGACAATGGAGAAAAGGTAGACGCTGGTAGTGCTGATAGGCGCCAACATAAAGGCGGCAATGGCCGCTGCTCGGCAAAAGTAAATAATACCCAGCAAGTTCTTTTTAGAATATTTGCTAGACCAAGCGCCGAACAACAAACAACCAAATATATTAAACAAACCAATGAGCGACAGGCTAACCACCGCAACATGCGCACCAAACCCATTGTCGGACAAGTAGGCTGGCATGTGTACGGTGATAAAGGCCAGCTGAAAACCACATACAAAGAAACCGGCAATCAACAACCAATAATGCACATGGCCACCGGCTTCTTTTAACGCTTGGTTCAAGGTTTGCTGGTCATCTGCGCCGGTTGCATTACGTTGCTGCGCATCACCACGAAATGGCACTGACAACAGCAACATACACAAAGAACCGGACGCCAGTATAAGCAACGCAATTTGCCATCCATAAGTGGTGATAAATTCTTGTGCTACAGGTATGACCAGCAACTGACCAAACGAACCTGCGGCGGTGCCTAAACCTAGGGCAAAACCACGTTTTTCTTCGGCCACCATGCGTGCCAAAGCCGGCAACACTACACCAAACCCAGTGCCAGCAATACCCATACCCACAAGAATACCTGCACCAATGTGTAAGTCCCAATGGTCTCCGGCGGTAGCGGTGATGTATAGGCCCAACGCATAGGCTAGCGAACCAATAACAATGGATTTTACCGTACCAAAACGATCGGCAATGGCACCCGCAATAGGCTGAAACAGGCCCCAACATAAGTTTTGCAACGCCAAGGAAAAGGCAAACACTTCGCGGCCGTAGCCAAATTCGCTAGAAATAGGCGCCATAAAAAAGCCAAACGAAGAGCGCATACCGAAGTTAACGGCAAGCAACAGGCAGGCACAAAAAACCACAAAGCTGACCAGCTTTACTGGGGTGGTCATAAGCTATTTAAATCCTTTTATAGTACTCAGAGATTGAGCGGTTTAGTCTCTAAAGTTAGTAAACTGTAGCGGCATGTCGAATTCGCCTTCGCGCAAACCGGCAATGGCTTGTTGTAGGTCGTCGCGCTTTTTGCCCGTAACACGGACTTGATCGCCCTGCACTTGGCTTTGCACTTTAAGCTTCTTTTCTTTAAGAAACTTAACCACTTTCTTAGCTAACTCTTTTTCTAAGCCCGATTTCATCAACACCACTTGGCTACTCTTCATATTGGTGGTTTCTGGGTCTTTCACCTCTAAACAACGGATATCAATACCCCGTTTGATCAGCTTTTCGTGCAAAATAGGCAACATTTGCTGTAACTGAAACTCCACATCGGCACGCATGGTGACCATGTCTTCGCCTTGATCAAAGCTAGCGTTAACCCCTTTAAAGTCATAACGGGTGGTTACTTCGCGGTTAGCTTGGTCAAGGGCGTTGGACACTTCGTGGGCGTCAAGTTCAGAAACCACGTCAAATGATGGCATTAGTAAATTCCTTTGTTAAAATACGGGACAAACTTTAATGGTAATATTGTAACCCATGACTCGTCTTTCATCCTACCCTTGGCACATATCTGGTGTTGGTGCTATTGGCAGCCTCTGGGCTAGCAGTTTAGCTCAGCACGGTGTGCCCGTGAGCCTATTACTCAAGGATGAGCAGCAACTCGACCAGTATCACTCGGCGACTGGCATCCATTTGTTGGATAGTGAGCAAACATGGGTGGCCAACCCTCAGGCTTTTACCCCAACCCAGCCACCCAAGGTTATCCACCACCTACTCGTTTGTTGTAAGGCCTATGCCACCCTAGACGCGGTGCTGCCATGGCGCAAGCAGTTAGCCGACAATGCCATCATAGTATTGCTGCAAAATGGCATGGGCAGTGCTCAAGAGCTCCAAATGACTTTACCTAAGGCTAACATTTATTGTGCCACCAGCACCGACGGTGCGTGGCGTAAAGGCCCTTTTGATGTGGTACGAGCGGGGGTGGGCCGAACGTTGATTGGCAGCTTTAGTGACCACTTGAACAATGCCGTAATTGCGCCCGCCATAGATGATTTATTAGATCGCCTAGAGCATCCGCCCACCCTAAAGCTAGCATGGCACACCGACATCCGAGTACCACTTTGGCACAAACTGGCAATCAACAGCGTGATCAACGCGCTCACGGCAATCTACCAGTGCTCTAACGGCGCGTTAATTGATCACCCTTTAGCGTGGCCACGGTTACAACAACTGTGTGCAGAAACTCAAGATGTAATGGCCAGAGAAGGTGTGATGCCGATGGGCCAAGGCTTGCTTAATAGCAGCCGGCGGGTATTACAACAAACAGCCGACAACAAATCGTCGATGTTGCAAGACTACCAAGCAGGACGCACCACAGAAATCGACGCAATCAATGGCTATATTATTCAACAAGGCGCCCTGTATCGCCTACCCTGCGCAGGCCACAAACAGGTTTGCGAAGATTTACGACGCATTTGTGCAACTTAAGCCTTGCCTCTAAACAGGCAACTGCCCGTATAATAAGCCTTTATTGGCTACTTATGTCTGGCTCACAATGTTAGTTATCCGTCCTATCGGTCCACAAGACCAAGACGCTTTGTATCAAATTGCGGTAGATTCTGGTGTAGGTTTTACCTCCTTACCCATTAACCGCGACGTTCTCAACGAAAAAATTGCACGCTCGGTTGCGTCTTTTGCTAAACCCTTAGACGCACCCGACGATGAAGGTTACCTGTTTGTACTAGAAGACACAGAAACTGGCGAAGTCATGGGCACTACCGCCATTGAAGCCAGCGTGGGCACCCGCGCGCCCTTTTATCACTATCATCGCCAAACCGTAGTACACGCGTCGCCCACGCTAGAAGTCCATAACAAAATGGAAGTGCTCACCTTGTGTAACCATTACACGGGTTGCGCTGAAGTGTGTACCTTATTTCTGCAAGAAGCCCACCGTAACGGTACCAATGGCCGTTTGTTGTCTAAAAGCCGGTTTTTGTTTATGGCGCAATTTGCCGAGCGTTTTGGCAGCAAAGTGATTGCCGAAATGCGCGGCGTTAATGACGCCTCTGGCAATTCGCCTTTTTGGCATTGGTTAGGCACACACTTTTTCTCCATGGAGTTTAAACAAGCCGATTACCTTGTGGGCTTAGGTAACAAAGTGTTTATCGCCGAACTGATGCCCAAGTACCCACTGTATGTGAACTTGCTCAGCCCAGAAGCCCAAGCGGTCATCAGCCATGTACATGAAAAAACCAAACCCGCATTACGCCTGTTAGAAAAAGAAGGCTTTCAACACATGGGTTATGTGGATATTTTTGATGCTGGCCCCACGGTCGAATCTCAACTCAAAGACGTAAGTTCGGTGAAAAACAGCGCCATATTCAAGGTCAAAATAGCCCCACCTAACGCAGATGCCGAGCTATTTTTGATTAGTAATACAGAATTAGAAAACTTCCGCAGCAGCATTGTGCCGGTGTCGTTTGATGATCAAGGCAATGCCATTATTAGTGATGAAACCGCCACCGGCCTGCATCTAACCGAACAAAGCCAATGCCGCCTGGTGGCGGTAGAGGCGTACTATAAAACACTTCAACGCCTGTAACTTGCAAACGGAATCACCAATGACCACTCATATGAAATCAGGCGGCGAGCTCGTTGTAGACGCCTTAGAAGCCCATGGCGTTAAACAATTATTTTGCGTGCCCGGAGAAAGCTATTTAGAAGTTTTAGACGCGCTACATAACAGCCCCATTACCGCCACCAGTGCTCGCCAAGAAGGCGGCGCAGCCATGATGGCCGAAGCTTGGGGCAAACTCCACGGCAGCCCAGGCATTTGTTTTGTGACCCGTGGCCCAGGCGCTACCAATGCTAGTGCCGGTGTTCATGTGGCCCAGCAAGATTCCACGCCAATGATTTTATTTATTGGCCAAATCAATAGCCAATTACGCCACCGCGAAGCCTTTCAAGAGGTGGATTATGGTCAATATCTCGGCTCCATGGCCAAGTGGGTGGCAGAAATAGACTCCGCCGACCGCATCACCGAAATGGTGAGCCGTGCATGGTCTGTGGCCACCAGTGGCCGGCCAGGCCCGGTGGTATTAGTATTGCCAGAAGACACCTTGTCGGGCACTGCGGCAAGCAAGCAGATTAAACCGTTTACAACTGTAGAGACACATCCAAGCCAAACCGATATGCAGCAAATGGCGCACATGGTGGAACACGCCAGCAAGCCTATTCTGATATTAGGAGGTAGCCGTTGGTGTGCAGACTCGGTGGCCCAGATTGAAACTTTTGCCGAACAGTTTGCCCTGCCCGTAGCCTGTTCATTTCGCCGCCAAATGTTGTTTAACCATAATCATCCCCACTATTCAGGCGACGTGGGCTTGGGTATTAACCCTAAGCTTAAAACCGCCATTGCCAACGCCGACTTAGTCATCCTTATGGGCGGGCGTTTTTCAGAAGTGCCGTCGCAAAACTATGAACTGTTAGGCGTGCAAGGTGCGCACCAACAACTGATTCATATCCATGCTTCTGCAGAAGAGCTGGGACGTGTATACCGTGCCGACTTAGCCATCCATGCCAGCCCTAAGGCATTGGCCGCTGGGTTATGTGAGCTTTCGCCCACTATTGAGCCTGCACCAGCGCGTGTAGACCACGTCGCCAACTGCCATAACAACTATCAACAGTGGTCTACCTTACCCACTCAGGCCCATCCAGGTGCCGTGCAAATGCCCGCCGTGATGGCCCACCTAAGCAGCAGCCTACCCGCCGATACCATTATCACCAACGGTGCCGGCAACTATGCCACATGGATTCATCGTTTTTGGAAGTTCAGCCAATATGGCACTCAGTTAGCGCCCACCAGCGGCTCTATGGGCTATGGTTTACCGGCGGCGGTTGCGGCCAAAATCGCCGAGCCTCATAAAACCGTGGTTTGTTTTGCTGGTGATGGCTGTTTTCAAATGACCATGCAGGAATTTGGCACCGCCGTGCAACAACAGGCCAACATTATTGTATTGGTCATTGATAACGGCATGTACGGCACCATCCGTATGCATCAAGAGCGCCATTTCCCAAGCCGCGTAAGCGCCACAGACTTGGTTAACCCAGATTTTTGCGCATTAGCCAAAGCCTATGGTGCGTTTGCCACCCAAGTGACTCAAACAGATCAGTTCCCTCAAGCCTTAGCGGATGCCATGGGTGCCGGTAAGGCAGCATTGATTCACATTCAATTAGACCCCCAAGCGTTAACACCCAACCTCACGTTAAACCAAATTCGCGACGGGACATAAGCTGTGCGGATGATGAATATGGCCGTTTAGACCCTACTAAAGTCGAATACAGGCTAATTGTGTCGGCCTAACTCGGCTATGATGTTGCCCATAGAATAATCCTGTGGCAACCAAGCCACTCCATTGGGAGCCGATCATGGCCGAAATATCCTTAAGCCGCGCTAAGCGCATCATCAATGCCACTCTTGCTCAAGGAAAAGAGTTAGGTTTAAACCCACTGTCCGTAGTCGTGCTAGACGCAGGCGGCCACGTTAAGGCATTTGAACGGCAAGACGGTGCATCTCCTGGCCGTTTTGCTATTGCCCAAGCCAAAGCCTATGGCGTGGTGATGTTAGGCATGCCCGGCAGTGCACAAATGGCCAGGGCCGAAGCTCAGCCTTATTTTATCGTTACTGCAAACGCAGCCTTAGACGGTAAAATGATCCCCGTACCGGGTGGCGTACTCATTCAAAACGATCGGGGCCATACCTTAGGCTCGCTAGGTGTAACTGGCGATACTTCTGACAACGACTTATTGGCCGCTGTGGCCGGCATAGAAGCAGTAGGCCTAATCGCTAAAGGGTAATTTATGAACCTTTTAAGCGGTATTTATCGGCAACATAATAGTGACTAACCACTGACAAATATGCCATGATTGGCGTCTTTCAAAGCCCTGAAGACGCCAAGTATGACCACGCTAAAACACGCCTCCAAAAATCAGATGTCGCACTGGCGTCAACACCTGCACCAGCACCCGGAAACCGGCTTTGAGGTGCACGACACGGCCGCCTTTGTGGCCCAAAAACTCACAGAATTCGGCCTACAGGTTCATACCCAGATTGGTGAAATAGGTGTGGTGGGCGTACTTAAACGCGGCACTTCTGATACAGCCATTGGTTTACGTGCCGACATGGACGCCCTCGCGATTCAAGAGCTCAATGACTTTACTTACAAGTCGCAGAACCACGGCCGTATGCATGCCTGTGGCCACGACGGCCATACTGCCATGCTGCTGGGCGCCGCCCAAGAACTCGCCGCCACGGGTAACTTTGATGGCACTGTATATTTTGTGTTCCAACCCGACGAAGAACACGGTGCTGGCGCACAATCCATGATTGACGACGGCTTATTTGAACGATTTCCCATGCAAGCCATCTACGGCCTGCACAATATGCCGGGCATGACGGCAGGCGAAATGGCCATGAATTCAGGTGGTGTAATGGCCAGCGAAGACAACTTTAAAATTGTGATCAAAGGCCGTGGTGGCCACGCGTCACAACCCCATCACCATATTGACCCACTGGTGATTGGTGCAGAAATCCTGTTAGCCCTACAAACCATTGTATCGCGCAGCATAGACCCTGAGCTTCAGGCTGTTGTTTCCGCCACGGAATTTGTCACCGACGGCGCGGTTAACGTGATCCCCAGCACCGTCACCATTACCGGCGACTGCCGAAGTTTTTCGGAACAGGTTCAAGACCTAATTGAAGCGCGCATGGGTCAACTGGTGCGTGGCATCTGTGACGCCCATGGCGCAGACCACGAATTCACCTACGACCGCGTATTCTGGGCCACCATCAATACCGCAACAGAAACCCAAGCCGCAGGCCAAGCCGCCGTCGCCTTGTTGGGCGAGTCAAAAGTAGATTTAGCCTGCCGCCCAAAAACCATCTCAGAAGATTTTGCGAGTATGCTCAGGGTAAAAGCCGGCTGTTATGCCTTCCTAGGCAACGGAGTCGATAGCGTAGGTGGCTGCATGCTGCACAACCCCCACTACGACTTCAACGACGACATCGCCGAAACCGGGGCCGCCTACTGGGTCACCTTAGTCGAGCAAGAACT
>CBDUDU010000088.1:0-7607 GCA_965366045.1 uncultured Oceanospirillaceae bacterium | reverse complement strand
TAAGCGCACATAAATAGGGCAATGGTCAGACGGCTTTTCCATACCTCGGATGCCATAATCAATTCCCGCTTCGCTCACTTGGCTTTGTAGGCTTTGGGTGAGCAAGATCTGATCAATTCTAAGACCGCGGCGCGGCTCTCGATCGAAGCCTTTGCTACGGTAGTCAAACCATGAGTAGTATTGTTCATGGGGGTGTAGCGCACGGTAACTATCGGTTAAACCAAATTGCATCAGCCGCTCCAGCCATTCGCGTTCAACCGGTTGAAAGCTGGCTTTGCCGGTTTTTAACCAGCGTTTACGGTTGTCATCACCGATACCAATATCAACATCGCTGGCGGCTATATTAATGTCACCCATCACCACAATATGATCACTGGTGTGGTATTCATCTGCTAGTAATTGGGTGAGGCCTGCATAAAAATCTCTTTTAGCGGGAAATTTTGTGGCGTGGTCGATGTTTTCACCTTGAGGGAAATACCCATTAAGAACCGTCATAGTTTCACCGTTGGGTAACTGTAACAGCGCACCCACTAAACGTTTTTGCGATTCCTCGGTGTCTCCAGGTAGGCCTTTAATGGCCTTTAAAATTGGTAGGTTGGTCATTAGCGCAACCCCATAATGGCCTTTTTGACCATGGAATATGGTTTCGTAGCCCAATCGTTGCGTCTCGCTGATGGGAAATTCAAGGTCTTGTACTTTCGTTTCTTGCAGGCCTATGACGGCGGGTAAGTATTGCTCACTGATGGCTTCGAGTTGTGCAATACGCGCACGGATACTGTTAATGTTAAAAGAAACTAGATACATAAGGAAAACTCGAGTTAGATAATTTAAAACCGACAAAGCCAGGAAAAGACTGCTAAGCTTTGTGGCCATTGTAATGCAACTGCGGCTAGGAATGTAGCTTGGCGTTGCCGCCCACGACTAGAGAATAAAAGATATGAGTTATGATTTTGATGTGTTTGTCATTGGCGCCGGTTCTGGTGGTGTGAGAACTGCCCGCATGGCCGCTGCCGCAGGCGCTAAAGCTGCCGTGGCCGATGACCGCGCATTGGGTGGCACCTGTGTTAACGTGGGTTGTGTACCTAAAAAACTCTATACCTACGCCAGCCACTTTAGCCATGATGTGGAAAATGCTGCTGGGTTCGGTTGGCAGGTACCGCCAGTTAAATTTGATTGGCAGACCCTGGTAGCCAACAAAAAACAAGAGATTAGCCGCCTAAATACCATCTATGGCAACTTATTAAACAACTCAGGTGTGCAAATCATTGGCGGTTATGCACAGTTAAAAGATGCGCATACAGTGACCGTGTCTGGCCAGGATTACACTGCCCAGCGTATCGTTATAGCCACCGGCGGCACGCCTAATATCCCAGCGGTAGATTACGCTGATTTACTCATTAGCTCCGATCAAATCTTTGACTTGCCAGAGTTTCCTAATCGGTTGCTCGTGGTGGGTGCAGGTTACATTGCACTTGAATTTGCCTGCATTTTCCAGGGGTTAGGAAGCCAGGTTGAAGTGTCTTATCGCGGAGACTTGATCATGCGTGGATTCGACCAAGACGTACGTCAGTTTGTAGACCAAGAAATGCGCAAGCAGGGGATAGCGTTAAATTACCAAAGCCAGATCGAAAATGTAGAAAAGAAAGCTGATGGCAGCTTGTTGGTGACGCTTAACGATGGCTCTAGCCGTCACGTAGATCAAGTGCTCATGGCGATCGGGCGCAATCCACGCCTGCAGGGTATTGGCCTAGAGCGTGTCGGGATCGAAACCACAGACAGTGGTACCATTGCGGTTAACGATAAATTCCAAACTAACATTAACAGTATTTACGCGCTGGGTGATGTTACCGGAGGCATAGAGCTGACGCCGGTGGCGTTGGCGGAAGCCATGACCTTGGTGAACCATTGGTATGGAGACGGCTCAAAAAACATGGATTACGAGTTTATACCTACAGCAGTATTCACTCAGCCCAATGTTGGCACTATTGGCTTAACTGAGCAACAAGCCCGCGATAAATATCCCCAAATAGACGTGTATAGCTCCGACTTTAAACCCATGAAACACACCCTTAGTGGCAGCGATGAACGTAGCTTTATGAAGCTCATTGTGGATAAAGAGAGTGATAGAGTGATCGGTTTACACATTGTAGGTGACGGTGCTGGAGAAATGTTGCAGGGTTTTGGCGTGGCAATAAACGCCGGGGCCACTAAAGCCGACTTCGACGCCACCATTGGCATTCACCCAACCAGTGCTGAAGAATTAGTTACCATGAGAGTGCCGAATTAATTTCTATTGCCATTTTATTAAATTTTACAGCAAATCAAAAAATCTATTCTAAATCTGATATCACTGGGAGCAATCCTGTGTATTCAACTGATGTGGAGTAGTTTGATAATGAAATTTAATCAGACAGTTTTAGGTTTAGCAGTGGCTTTAGTGGCAACCTCTCCGTAGGGCCATGGCGAGCATGGATCCAATACGGTCTGGAAGACCACCGACGGCCACAATGTTGTGACTACGGACTACGGACTACGGACTACGGACTACGGACTGCGAATGTGCGCGTGCGTTTGACTTTGCCAACCTAGAACGTGACTCATGCCATCTGCCAGAGGTTATGGAAAAGCCGGTTGTAGAAGTGGTAGAGAAGGTAGAGCCAGCCCCTCAACCAGTACTTAAGGTTGTGTCTCACAAGCTAAAATCAATTTTGCAACCGACAGTTCAACGCTGGATATGGGCGCTAAAGTAGCATTGCATAAATTGCTTGAAGCGTTACCTGGAGCCGAACAATGATTAGCTGTTCAAGTGGTTGGCCATGCCGACACCCGTGGTGATGCGAGTTACAACTTGGATCTCTCTCAGCGCCGTGTGGATGCCATTACAGCCTACTTAGCCACTCGTGGCGTAAACACCACATCTACGTTTGCACAAGGTGAGGCGCGTCCAGTGATGGATGATAACGGTGTTGAAAACTTAGCCGACAGTCGTCGCGCTGAAGTACTGATTAAAACTCAGGTTAAAGTTATGAATTCGTCCATATCTGGGTTAACTCAGTTCTACTAAACCTCATCGGTTATGCCGGTGGGGCTTTTTTAGTCGTGCCGTAAATGATCCTTAACCGCAATAGGAGACTTAAAGTTCCACACCACAAGGTAAGAGGAGGCCACAAAAGTAATGATAGCCGTGGCTTGAATAAGCAACGACGCAGTATCAGTAATCAACATACTCGAAGCCGCTAAAGTGGCAATGAGAATAGAAAATTCGCTGGTTTGACCTAATCTAAAACCCACTTCCCACGCTGTGGATTTAGACTTGCAAATAGGTCTTATAATAAAACCAAACACCAGTGGTTTGATGCTAATGACTAACGCTGCAAGTACTAAACACTGAAACCAGATCGAATGCATCATAGGGAAGTTAAAACTAGCGCCGATGGAAAAGAAAAATAACACCAAAAAGAAGTCTCTTATCGGCTTTAAGTTGATCGCGATGTATTGGCTAATGGGGCTTGACGCTAAGCTCACTCCAGCAATGAAGGCACCGATTTCTGCCGAAAGGCCGATGCTGTGGGCTAACTCTGCTAGCCCCAAACACCAACCTAAGGCCAGTAGGAAAATGTACTCGTGAAAGCGGTCGAACTTTTGAATGAGTACCAATAACACCCAACGAACCATGGCCAAGGCAGCCAACATTAATATTGGTATCGCCGCTAAACTTAATAATAGGTCGGTATTGAGGGTCAAATCCAAGCCTTCGCTGTATTGCTGGCCTAAAGTGGTGAGTAAGGTCAGTAAGATAATGGCAATTAAATCCTGTAATAACAACAAGCCCACCACCAGCTCACCTGTTTGTTTGTGGTGCAACACGGTTGTCGGTAGTAGCTTAATGCCAATGATGGTACTGGAGAACATCGTAGAAGCACCAATGATTAAGCTATCAATGGTGTTAAAGCTAAATGCGATTGCCACGCCATAACCTAACAAGGCAAACGCCAGTGAGCTGATTAAAGCCACCATATATCCTTTGCGCAGCATTTGTAACAAGTGGCTTGGCTGCATGTCTAAACCGATTAGAAACAACAAAAATATGATGCCTACGTGGGATACGTCGGCTAATAATTCGGTGTCTACCACCCACGCTAAACCAAACGGGCCCAGACACGCGCCTAATACAATATAGGCTAATAACAATGGTTGGCGAAAATACAGCGATAGAGTTGCTAATAGCGCTGCGCCGGTAAAAATTAAAAAGAAGGAGAATATAACTGATTCGGTATGCATTTAGTTGGCCTGTCCTTGTGTCTTCAGCGGTTGTAAGTATTGTTGCCAGCTAAGCCACAAAACGCCGCTGACGATGGCGCGATAGCCGATGTGTAGCCACCAAACCATCATAAAGCCATAACTGGGTATACACCAAATCATCAGTGGTAGAAATAAGCCCCACTGACCTAAACTGACCCATATCATAGCCCGTTTTCGCTGGCCTGCCACTATCAGACAGCGGCTGAGGATGATGATTAGTGTTTCCAATACCATCGCCAGTGCATACCAGGGTAACGCAGTGCTGGTTAAGTGCTGTAATTCAAGGCTTACCAACAGCAGGTTGGCCAACGGTTCACGTCCCAACCACACCAATACCAATAACGCCAAGGAACCGAGCAGGCCGGTGGTCAATATCAATCGACTCCACTGCTTAATAAGCTTTGCGTCTTGTTGTGCAATGGCCTTGCCTATGAGGCTTAATGCGGCTTGTCCCAAGCCGACTGCGGGTAATACCAGTAGTAAACCAATATTGAGTACGCTAAAGGTGGCCGCTAAAGCGGACGCTCCTAATCGGCTCAATATCCACATAAACACGGCTAAGTGCATAGCGAATGCAAATTGCTGTGCCATTGATGGCCAGCTAAGGTGAATGAGTTGTCTCACTTGGTCAAGTTGAGGTGCGCGAAGTTGTATTGAGTTTTGGGCCCTAACAAAGTGTAGCCACTGCATTAAGGCACCAAACCAAAGCGCAATGCTGGTGCCTAGCGCTGCACCTGAAGCACCCATCGCCGGTACGCCCACACCATAGATTAAGGCGTAACTGATAGGTACGTTAGCCACATGAGCCACCAGCAGTATTTTGACAAATTGCCATGGCTGTCCTTGGTGACTCCAATACACTCTCATGGCAATGCTTAAAACGATGGCGGGTAATCCCCACAGGCGCCATTGTGTATAGTGTAGTGCTAAGCTATTAATGCGATCGTCTAGCACAAAGGCTGCGATGACTTCTGGTGCCAAAACGACCGCTAAGGCACTTAGTATTATGGCTAAGGCAAGCCCAAGCCATAGCCCAGAACTTAGCCACGCTGACCTATCTTTGCTCTGGCTCACATAGGTGTGTAAACCGGTGCCAAAGCCAGTTAACAAGGCGGCTAATATAAACACCAAATAACTACCAATACTCACGCTCGCCAAGGCGAGGCCACCTAAGTGGCCCACTAGGGCGGTATCTACCAGACCAAGCAAGGCCTGCGATAACATCGCGCCGCTTAACGGCAACGCCAGACCCATTAAAGCCGTTAGTGTTGGCTTGGTAGGCAAGGTTGAGGTTGATAGAGGTGTAGGTGACATGTAGCGACATTTTATAGTATTGAGTCGCTATTATATGCTTTTTTGCTGAGGCTTCAAAATCAATACCCAAGTAAAACAGTAGGGTATATAATATGCCCTATATCAATGTATGGCCTCCCCGCGTTTTCACTTCATAGGGAGCAACACAGGAAAATAAAGTGGATTACCTAGAAATTACCGACAGCGCTCAAGAGTACCTTGCCGAATTGTTATCTAAACAAGATGTTGAGGGTATCTCAGTACGTATCTTCGTCACCGATCCTGGCACACCCAACGCCGAGACCTGCTTAGCCTACTGTCGTCCCGACGAAGTGAAAATCACGGACGAATTTACTGACCTCGAACACTTTAGGGTTTACGTTGATCCCGCCAGCGTAGATTACCTAGAGGATGCCTTTGTTGATTACAGCTCTGATCGTATGGGCGGCCAGTTAACCATTAAAGCACCTAACGCCAAGATGCCGCAGGTTACAGCAGACAGCCCGTTAGATGCACAGGTAAATTACCACCTGTATACAGAGGTAAACCCAGGTTTAGCCTCACATGGTGGCGATGTCAGTTTAGTGGGTGTGGTTAACGAAGACGACGTTAACGTTGCAGTATTACGTTTTGGCGGTGGTTGCCAAGGCTGTAGTTCGGTGTCGATGACGCTGAAAGAGGGCGTCGAAAAAATCCTTATGGAAAAAGTACCCGGTATCGGCGCAGTCAGAGATGTTACCGACCATACTAATACCGACAATGCCTATATGTAGACATGGTTGGCGCAGCAAAAAAACCAGCCTTATGCTGGTTTTTTTATTTCTCGGATGAGCGGTTAGCGCAAACGCTTGCGTTTAACTAAACGATCTTGCAGTTTGTTTGCAAAGTCGCGCATACTGGATTCAGAGGTATCCCAGTCGATACATGCATCGGTGACAGAAATGCCATATTGTAATTCCGACAAATCCTCTGGAATCGATTGATTACCCCAGTTAATGTTGCTTTCAACCATCAAACCCACAATAGACTCATTTCCTTCATTGATTTGCTGGGCAATATTGTCCATCACCAAAGGCTGGATTGACGGGTCTTTACTGGAGTTAGCGTGACTACAATCAACCATAATATTGCCAGATAAACCGTCTTTTTCCAACGCTTGTTCGCACAACGCAATATTAACCGAGTCGTAGTTAGGCTTGCCACCACCACCACGTAATACCACATGACCATATTGGTTGCCGCTGGTGCGGGTAATGGCAACTTGTCCTTGAGGGTTAACACCGAGGAACGAGTGGGGCGACGCCATCGATTCAAGGGCATTAAAAGCCACCGTAAGGCCGCCGTCGGTGCCGTTTTTAAATCCAATTGGGCATGAGAGGCCACTGGACATTTCGCGGTGGGTTTGTGATTCTGTGGTGCGTGCGCCGATAGCAGCCCAAGTCCATAGATCCGATTGATATTGTGGAGAAATAGGGTCTAAAGCTTCCGTGGCTAGGGGTAAGCCCATAGCCGCAAGGTCAAGCATCAGTTTACGGCCGATATGCAAACCCGTTTCAACATCAAAGGTGCCATCTAAATGAGGGTCGTTAATTAAGCCTTTCCAACCCACAGTGGTACGCGGCTTTTCAAAGTAGACGCGCATAACAAGATACAAGGTGTCTTTCAGTTCATCGGCCAATATGGCTAGGCGGCGCCCATAATCTAAAGCGGCTTCGGTATCGTGAATCGAGCATGGCCCAATGACAACAAATAGACGATGATCAGTGCCGTCTAGTATGTTTTTAATGGTCTGGCGAGCCTGCATTACGCTGTCCGCAATGGTGCTGGTGGCCGGTAATTGAGTCTTTAAATCTTCGGGTGAGGTAAGTACCTGTTGGCTTGCGATGTTCAGGTCTTCGATGCGGCGATCGGTCATGGTATCTCTCTAACAGTAAAAACGGGTAAATAATGGCCTATGGGTAAGCCAAAACGCTATAATTAAGCGCTCCTTTGTAACACAATCAAGGGCCTAG
>CBDUDU010000087.1:0-7796 GCA_965366045.1 uncultured Oceanospirillaceae bacterium | reverse complement strand
GATACCTTGGTTCCTGTGGCTGCTGAAGTGGCTTTTTTCCCACCCGTTACCGGAGGCTAGTATTATCTTATTTGTTAGGGCCTTAGTTTTTTATATTGGTTTAGGTGTTATTTCCATCTTAGCGTCTACGCTGTTAGTGGTCACTGCACCCCTTGTAAAACGCCGGCTGCGCTTTAAATTTGTGGGTTATTGCAACCGCGCTGTACTGCAGTGGATGCGGATAACCTGTGGTGTGAGTTCCAATATTAGCGGCCTAGACAACCTTCCCAAGGACCGCCCCGTAGTAGTTGCCTGTAACCACCAAGGTGATTGGGAAACCTTTTATTTGCTCACCATGAGTTTGCCTGTGAGCACGGTGCTCAAACAAGAATTATTGTACATTCCGTTTTTTGGTTGGGCACTAGCGATGCTGAACCCGATTGCTATCAATCGCAAACGTAAAACTAATGCCTTAAAACAGTTGTCGCAGCAAGGTTGTGAGCGTTTAGGGGCAGGTATTTCGGTGGTTATTTTCCCTGAAGGTACGCGTAATCCGCCAGGTCAGTTGGGGCCTTGTACCAAAGGTGCAGCGATGCTGGCCCATAAGGCCGAGGTACCTATTTTGCCTATTGTGCAAAACAGTGGCCGCTTATCACCCGCTCACAGTTGGGTAAAGCACGCTGGTGTGGTGGAAGTTAAGATTGGCCCAGTGATCGAGGCGGATGTGCCCACTAAAGAAATGCACGCCAAGATGGTGGCATGGATGACGGATAACTTGGCAGAGATTTCTTAATCATCTCGAACCAAGTTAAAGGCGCCTAGTCATTCCGGCGTAGACCGGAATCTAGTGGGTTTGAGCCCCTACCTTCGTCAGGATGACACGTAGGGTAGTCAGGATGGCTTATAGGATCGTCCTGACTACTTATACACATGCTTATGCAACGTATTTAGTAAATACCAAACTTGCGTTAGTACCACCAAAACCAAAGCTGTTAGACATTACCGTGGTCAATTCCACGTTGTCTTGCTTTTGCGTGACTACGGGCATGCCGTTGGCGCCTTCATCTAGTTCATCAATATTCGCCGATGCAGCTACAAAGCTATTGGCCTGCATAAGTAGGCTATACACGGCTTCTTGTACCCCAGCAGCACCCAAAGAGTGGCCAGTAAGCGACTTAGTGGAGGTGATGCGAGGGCACTTGTCGCCAAATACCGACTTTACCGCCTTCAGTTCCTGAATGTCACCAGCGGGTGTGCTGGTACCATGGGCATTGATGTAATCAATCGGCATGTCGGTGGTGCTCATGGCTTGTTGCATGCAGCGCATAGCGCCTTCACCCGAAGGTGATACCATGTCATAGCCATCAGACGTGGCGCCATAACCGACTAATTCAGCATAGATTTTTGCACCACGGGCTTTAGCGTGCTCTAGCTCTTCGATGACTAACATGCCACCGCCGCCAGCGATTACAAAACCATCGCGGTTAGCATCGTATGCACGAGACGCCTTGGTAGGTGTGTCGTTGTACTTGCTTGATAGGGCACCCATGGCATCAAATAATACGCTTTGGCTCCAATGTAGCTCTTCACCACCGCCAGCAAACACAACATCTTGTTTGTTGAGCTGAATTTGTTCCATGGCGTTGCCGATGCAGTGGGCGCTGGTGGAGCAAGCCGAGGTAATGGAATAGTTGCAGCCTTTAATCTTAAAGGGTGTGGCTAAACATGCAGAAACCGTGCTGCCCATGGTGCGGGTAACACGATAAGGGCCTACTCGGCGTAAGCCTTTTTCGCGCATGCCGTCGGCCGCTTCTACGATGTTGCCGTTAGAGGCACCGCCAGAGCCGGCAATTAGGCCGGTGCGCGGATTAGAGACTTGCTCTTCAGTTAGGCCTGAGTCGGCAATGGCCTGTTCCATAGATAAATAGGCGTATGCTGCGGCGTCGCCCATAAAGCGCATTTGCTTACGGTCGATGAGGCTGGCAAAGTCGATATCAACACTGCCAGCAATGTGGCTTTTGAAACCCATTTCCTGGTATTCAGGCTGAAAACTAATGCCTGACTTTCCCGCTTGTAGGGACGTTAAAACTTCGTCTTGATTGTGGCCAATACAAGAAACAATACCTAAACCGGTAACGACAACTCGTCGCATAATAGACCTCGTTATTCTGTGATGTATAGAGAGTGCTAGTTAAAAATCATCGGTGCTGGTAAATAGACCTACACGTAAATCTTTGGCGCTGTATATTTCGCGACCATCAACTTCCATGCTGGCATTGGCAATGCCCATCACCAATTTACGTTCGATGCAGCGGGTAATGTCAATTTTGTAGGTGACTTTTTTGGCGGTGGGTAAAACTTGGCCAAAAAACTTAACTTCGCCGGCGCCTAAGGCACGGCCGCGGCCTTTGTTGCCTTTCCAACCGAGGTAAAAGCCAACGATCTGCCACATGGCGTCTAGGCCAAGGCAGCCAGGCATTACTGGGTCTGTCGGAAAGTGACAATCAAAAAACCACAAATCTGGCTTGATGTCTAATTCAGCAATGATCTGACCTTTGTCGTGACTGCCGCCGGTTTCAGAAATGAGCGTAACTCGGTCCATCATAAGCATGTTGCCAACCGGCAGGCGTGCATTACCTGGGCCAAACATATCGCCGTGGCCGCAAGAAAGTAACTCGTCACGGTTAAAGGAAGAAGGTCTGGTCATGAATTATTTCCGTATAGTTATGGCTGATAAGTCAGCGATTATAGCATTATTAGTTTTGTCGGGCTAAGGCTAGGGTGCATAAATCAGCCAAAGACTGCTTGTAAGATGAGTCAGGTAATGCCTTTAGGCAGGTAAGAGCCTGCTGAGTCTCTTTTGTCGCGCGCTGGTAAGTGTAATCTAACGAGCCGCAGCGTTTGATTATTTGTTGAATGCTGTCAATGTTTTCGACACTACCTTGGCGAATGGCTTTACGTATTAGTTTACGCTCGTCGTCGCTGGCGTGGGCCATAGCGTGGATCACCGGCAGGGTGGGTTTGCCTTCGGCCAAATCGTCACCCACGTTTTTGCCCATGGTGGTTTCATCGCCGGTATAGTCCATCAGGTCGTCTATGAGTTGAAAAGCAATGCCCAAGTGACGGCCAAAACGGCGTAAGGCTTCAGTTTGTTGTTGGTCCGCTTGCGCTAATTGTGCGCCGGTATGGCTGGCCGCTTCGAATAACATGGCGGTTTTGCCTAAAATCACCTGTAGGTAATCGGCTTCGCTGACATCTGGATTTTTGGCGTTTAATAGTTGTAATACTTCGCCTTCGGCAATCACGTTAGTGGCATTGGATAAGGTGCCCATGACGTCCACCTGGCCAATAGATACCAGCATTTGAAAGGCGCGGGAGTATAAAAAATCGCCCACTAGTACGCTGGACGAATTCCCCCACTTGTTATTCGCAGTGGGTTGGCCGCGGCGCAAATCCGAGGTGTCCACCACGTCGTCGTGCAGTAAAGTGGCCGTGTGAATGAACTCAACAACGGCGGCTAGAGTGATGTGCTGTCCTTTGTCATAGCCGCAAGCGCGAGCTGCCAATAACACCAGTAGAGGGCGCAGGCGCTTGCCGCCGCTTTCGATGATATATTGGCCAATCTTTTCTACCAGCGGAACTTGTGAGCTCAGGTGGTGAACTATGGCCGCATCAACGGCTTTAAAGTCTTTTTTGACGGCGGAGTAAAGGTCGGTAGCCTGCATAGGTTAGACGGTGTCTAATATTAGAAAGTTGAGTGCGCAATGCTAGTGAGCTGAGGCCCAAGTGTCAAGGGAAGGTGCGAGTAAAAGGGGGTTGGCGGATGTGCTAAATAACTGCTTAACTTGGCTTGTTAAAGGGGGCTACTTAGCGTAAAATTACGCCCCCTGTGACTGGTCCACTTTGCTCCCTGTCATATGGCATCATTTAAGGTCTTTTTGAGGCCTTAAAATGCTATTAGCAGCAGGCCCTTTTTTAGTAGCCGGATCAGCACATATTGGAGAAGTGTATGTACGCAGTAATTGTAAGCGGTGGTAAGCAACACCGTGTAGAAGAGGGCGAGACCCTTAAGCTTGAGAAATTGAACATTGAAGTTGGCGCCAGCGTTGACTTTGACCGTGTGCTTTTAGTAGCTAACGGTGAAGATGTTAAGATCGGCGCTCCTGTTGTTGAAGGTGCTAAAGTTTCTGCTGAAATCGTGTCGCACGGTCGTGGCAAGAAAGTACGCATCATGAAGTTCAAGCGTCGTAAGCACCACATGAAGCAGATGGGTCACCGTCAGTGGTTTACTGAAGTTAAGATTACTGGCATTAGTGCCTAATCGTAAGGAGATAATCCATGGCTCATAAGAAAGCTGGTGGTAGTACTAATAACGGTCGCGACTCAGAATCGAAACGCTTAGGCGTTAAGCGATTTGGCGGCCAAGCAGTAGAAGCGGGCAATATTATTGTTCGTCAACGTGGAACTCACTTCCACGCCGGTACTAACGTAGGTTGTGGTAAAGACCACACTTTGTTTGCTACCGAAGCTGGCACTGTTAAGTTTGTAGTGAAAGGTCCTAAAAACCGTAAGTTCGTTACCATCGTGCCGGCTTAAAGGGTTTTAATACCTATTTCAAAAAGCCCCGCCTAGCGGGGCTTTTTTAGTTAAAATTACTGATCAAGGCGCTGAGCCTTTATCACGCAGCCTTTACCTCAAGGAAGGAGCTGCACGGAGGTTGTATGAAGTTTATCGATGAAAGTAATGTCATAGTGGAGGCAGGTAAGGGCGGCAATGGTTGCTTGAGCTTTCGGCGTGAGAAGTACATTCCCCGTGGTGGCCCCGATGGTGGTGACGGTGGTGACGGCGGCAGTATCTTTGTTACAGCAGACGATACCCTTAATACCCTTGTAGATTATCGTTTCCAGCCACGCTACCAAGCTCAGTCAGGGCAATCGGGTAAAGGCAGTGACTGTACGGGTGGTTCTGGCGAAGATATGACTTTAACAGTGCCCGTGGGTACCACTATTGTTGACCGTGACACCGACGAAGTATTAGCCGACCTCACCGAAGAAGGTCAGGTGGTGAAAGTGGCCCAGGGTGGCTTCCATGGATTGGGTAATACGCGTTTTAAGTCCAGCGTTAACCGTGCCCCACGTCAAACTTCTAACGGCTCACCCGGCGAAAAACGTAACTTACGTTTTGAATTAAAGGTATTGGCCGATGTGGGTTTATTGGGTTTGCCTAACGCCGGTAAGTCTACTTTTATTCGTGCGGTATCTGCAGCTAAGCCTAAAGTGGCCAATTACCCCTTCACTACCCTTACACCTAACCTTGGTGTAGTGAGTTTGCAGCGCCACCGTAGTTTTGTTGTCGCTGATATTCCTGGTCTTATTGAAGGTGCTGCCGAAGGCGCAGGCCTTGGTATCCAGTTCCTTAAGCACTTGTCCCGTACTAGTTTGTTATTACATTTGGTAGACATGGCGCCGTGGGATGACGTAACGCCGGCCGAATCGGCCAAAATTATCGTGCGTGAACTAGAGAAGTTTAGCCCAGCATTGGCAGACCGCGAACGTTGGTTGGTGCTGAATAAGCTCGACATGGTGCCAGAAGATGAGCGCCAAGAGCGTTGTGATGCAGTCGTTGAAGCGTTGAATTGGAAAGGTCCGGTATTTCAAATTGCGGCCATTAACAAGCAAGGCACACAAAAGCTTGCTGGCGAAATTATGGATTTCATTGATGAGCGTACTGAGCGTACTCTTGCCGATCCAGAATACGCCGCGCAAGAAGAAGAATTAAAACTACGTTTAGAGCAAGAAGCTCGCGAACGTGTGCAACAGTTCAAGTTGGCTAGCCATCAGCAGCGCCTAGCAGCCAAAGGCAGTGACGACTTCGACGATGACGATTATGATGACGACGACTACGATGTTGAAGTTGAGTACACCTATGACTAAGCAAGACGGCCATCAAACCTGCCACCAAAGTGCCACTAGTGCGCAGCGTTGGGTGGTTAAAATCGGTAGTGCTTTGCTCACCGATGATGGCAAGGGTCTGGATCAGCAGGCTATTAGCGGCTGGGTAGACCAGCTGGCTGAGTTGCGCCAGCAAGGCGTAGAGATTGTTTTAGTGTCTTCCGGTTCCATTGCCGAAGGCATGGTGCGTTTAGGTTGGCAGCAGCGGCCCAAAGAAATACATAACTTACAAGCTGCTGCAGCCGTTGGGCAGATGGGTTTGGTGCAGTGTTATGAAGAAAACTTCTCTCGCCACCAAATGCGCACTGCCCAAATTCTACTTACCCATGACGACCTAACACACCGTGAGCGTTATCTGAATGCTCGGGGCACACTGCGTGCTTTGGTGAGTCATAACGTGATTCCTATCGTCAACGAAAACGACACGGTGGTAACCGATGAAATCCGTTTTGGTGACAACGATACCTTAGGTGCTTTGGTTGCTAATTTGGTTGAGGCTGATTTGTTGATCATTCTCACCGACCAAGATGGTTTGTGTGACAAAGACCCGCGCCATAATGCCGACGCTAAGCTGCTGAAGCAGGTGCGAGCTGGAGATCCTGCGCTCATTCCCATGGCCAGCGGTGCCGCCGGTAGTTTGGGCCGTGGTGGGATGCTTACTAAAGTTCAAGCCGCTAAGCTGGCTGCGCGCTCTGGGGCTAATACCATTGTGGCTAATGGCCGTACCCCTAACGTGTTGCAAGGTCTACGCCAAGGGGAACAGCATGGCACCTTATTTGTGCCTGACCAAGAGCCCTTGTTAGCTCGCAAGCAGTGGCTTGCGGGTCATCTTAAGGCAAAGGGCACGTTAGTGTTAGATGCAGGGGCAACTGAGGTGCTGACCCAGCAAGGCAAAAGCCTATTGGCCGTTGGTGTGACTCAAGTCCAAGGCCAGTTTACCCGCGGCGATATGGTGTTAATTAATAGCCATGACGGACGCACGGTTGCTCGTGGCTTGGTTAACTACAGTGCGGTTGAGTCTAGACAAATTTTGGGTATAGCCAGCAGTGCTATCGAAAGCGCCCTAGGCTATATGGCCGAACCTGAGCTTGTGCACCGCGATAATCTAGTCCTCGTTTAGCGGGCACAAAAAAACCGGCTTAGGCCGGTTTTTTTAAACGCTATAATTAAAAATTATAGAGCTTTGATTTTTGCACTTAAACGGCTCTTATGACGAGCAGCTTTGTTCATGGTGAAAATGCCTTTAGAGACACTTTTGTCCATGATTGATACGGCAGTTGTGTACGCGGCTTGGGCAGCTTCTTTGTCGCCAGCTTCAATAGCAGCGAGAACTTTCTTTAAGTATGTGCGTGCCATGGAGCGCAGGCTTGCGTTATGACTGCGACGTTTTTCTGCCTGGCGAGCGCGTTTCTTTGATCCAGCGGAATTGGCCACGATCTGGCTCCTATATAAAATAAAAATTAAAGCTTAAAATGAGGACTCACACTTGTGTGAATATTCAACATCCTAAGCAGGGTGTTTATGAGGTGCGAAATTATTCCCGTTTGGGCGCCTCTTGTCAACTTAGATTCCGCCTTTTTGACATAAATATTCGATCATTTTGATGTTTTTGCGTTAACATGGGGAAAACACCTGAGTAGACGGTGTAAATTACCCTGTATTTGTTTTATTTTAGAGATTGATTTAGCCTCTCATGAGCTCATCGTTACCTCAGAAACACACCTCCAAAGGCTTACTTGGCTCGAGTTTGATTGTCGCTAGCATGACTATGCTGTCAAGGGCGCTCGGTTTAGTGCGCGATATCGTCATTGCCTCGATGTTCGGTGCTGGCTCCCACGCCGATGCTTTTTTTGTGGCCTTTAAAAT
>CBDUDU010000086.1:0-7874 GCA_965366045.1 uncultured Oceanospirillaceae bacterium | reverse complement strand
GCAATATCCACGTCTCCATCGAGGGTGCTGCCCATGGGCACTTTGTGGGTGTCGGTAATAAATTCAAAATATAGATTAGGCCATTGTTGTTGAATTTGCTGCAAAAAGGACGGCAGCCAGCGATAACTGCTATAGGCAAAGGTGCCAATACGGATCACTTCGCTAGGTTCGGTGTCGGCTTTGCCCATGAGTGTGGCTTCGGCTAAACCGGCTTCCATCAGAATGGTGTCTGCACTGGAGGCTAAAAATTCCCCCGCCGCAGTCAGCCGCAACCTACGCCCAATACGGGCAAATAGCTTGGTTCCTAAACGTCGCTCAGCCTCTGCGATTTGGTGGCTTAAGGCGGATTGTGTGAGCCCCAGAGCTTGGCCCGCTGCCGACACGGTGCCATGGATACGCACCGCCTGTACAACTCTGTAGTGGCTTAGTTTGAGGCGTAGCATGCATTAATTAATTTCATGGTTTAGTCGCTAAATATTAATTTTTAATAAAATAGACCATAGCCTATGATGTTGTTTTAACGCAAGACCTATTAAAGAGTGGTATACACATGAGACGCTCGCGCCCTAATCGCTCCAAATCCAGCCGCGCAAGTGGGGGCTGTCATCAGGCGCCGTCGCAGCAGCTACACAACCCTTATGCGCCTATGCAGTTGGTGAGTGAATCGCAACTGGAAGACATTCACCAAGCCTCGTTAACACTGTTGTGTAATACCGGCATCGACTTTCAATCACCACGGGCCGTAGAAATTCTACGCGGCGCAGGTGCGATGGTGGATGCCGATGGCCAGCGGGTAAGATTTGACCCTGACTGGGTGATGCAAACCATTGCCACCACCCCCAGGGAGTTTGTATTGCATGGCCGCGGCCCAGACCGTCAGATCACCATGGGCGGCAGTTCTATGGCCTTTGCTATGGTGGCAAGTACGCCCAATGTGTCTGATTTGGACCGGGGCAGAATTTCAGGAAACTACGAGGACTTTTGTAATTTGTTACGCCTAGGTGAGAGCCTCAATAGCGTGCAATTACAGGCGGGTTTTCCGGTTGAGCCCTGCGACGTCAACGTCAATATTAGGCATTTAGTGGCGGCCGAAGCCATGGCTCGGCTCACCACTAAACCGGTGGGGGGTTACGCTCTAGGCCGCCAGCGTATGCTGGACGTGATTGAAATTGCCCGTATTAGCCGGGGCATTAGCCATGCCCAATTGCTTAAGCAACCGTCTATACATACCGTAGTTAACGCCAACTCGCCGTTGATTTACGATGCGGCATTGCTGGAAGGCGCGATTGTTATGGCGCAGCACAACCAACCTGTGATCTACACGCCCTTTACTCTCGCTGGCGCCATGGCACCCATTACTATTGCGGGTGCGCTGGTGCAACAAAATGCCGAATGTTTGGCGGGCTTGGCTTTTCACCAATGTGTTAATCCTGGCGCACCAGCTATGTATGGCAGCTTTACCTCTAATGTCGACATGAAATCGGGTTCCCCTGCCTTTGGCACCCCCGAATATAGCCAAGCCACTATTGCGTCTGGCCAACTGGCCCGTAAATACGGTATTCCCTTACGGGCCTCCAATGCTAACGCCTCCAATGCGCCCGACGCGCAGGCCACCTACGAGTCTCAAATGTCGTTATGGGGTTGTATGATGGGGCAAGTGAATTACGTGTTACATGGCTTGGGTTGGATTGAAGGTGGCCTGTGTACCTCTTACGAAAAAATCATTATCGACGCAGAAATGATTCAAATGTTGCAGGCGTTTATGCAGCCTATGGACACCAGTACCGATGCCCTAGGGGTTGAAGCCATTGCTCAAGTGGGCCCCGGCAGCCACTTTTTTGCCTCGCCACACACTATGTCACGCTATGAAAATGCCTTTTATTCGCCCTTGTTGTCGGATTGGTCAAATTTTGAAAACTGGCGCGACGCAGGCGCCATGAATGCCACTCAGCGGGCTAATAAAATTTGGAAAAGACTATTACAAGAGTATGAAGAACCCAAGTTAGACGCAGACATTGACGCCCAGTTAACTGAGTTTGTACAACGCCGTATTAGTGAAGGTGGTGCGGCACCTGGTGTCTAAGCACGGGAGGCGATTAATAACAATTAAGGAGGCTCAAACGTGAGCAAGCAGTATGACGTATTGATTATAGGGGCTGGCATTATTGGTGCGGCCATCGCTTTTTCTTTATCCCGAAGTGGCAAAAAGACACTTAATATAGATGCCTTGCCGGCATCGGGTTACGGCAGCACCAGTGGTTCTTGTGCCATTATTAGACCCTATTATTCAACCGTTGAGACCAGCGCTATTGCCCATGAAAGTCACCGGTATTGGAGTGATTGGAGCGAAATGTTGGACGCAGAAGACGAACGCGGGCACGTTAAGTATCACCCCGTGGGCTGTTTGGTGGCTAAAACCGAAACCAACGGCTATCTAGCCTCTACCATGGCTATATTAGACGCCATTGGCGCGCCCTACGATGAGCTGGATCCAGAGCAATACATGCAGCGCATGCCCATTTTTAATGTTGAATCCTATACTCCGGCCAAGCGCCCAGAGGATGACGGCTTTGGCGAACCCAACGGCAAACAAATCGGCGGCGGCGTGTTTATTCCCGAAGGCGGCTATGTGAGCGACCCGCAGCTGGCCGCCCATAACTTACAAAGGGCCGCAGAAGCTAACGGGGCAGAGTTTATATTTAACGCTAAAGTGTCCAGTATTCGTCAGCTTAATGGCCGTATTGCAGGCATAACACTGGCTACTGGTGAGCACATTGATGCGCCGGTAGTGGTGAACGCCGCGGGGCCCCATTCGGCTAAAATCAACGCTATGGTCGACGCCCAACAAGACATGAAGATTACCACCCGGGCACTGCGCCACGAGGTGGCCCATGTGCCATCGCCAGCTGGATTCGATTTTGAAAAACAAGGTTGTGTGTGTTCCGACAGCGATATTCATACTTATTGCCGGCCAGAGACGGGTAACCATATTCTTATTGGCAGTGAAGACCCCGCCTGTGACGGTAAAGATTGGGTGGATCCTGATGATTACAATAAAAACTTTACCGATCAGTGGCGTGTGCAAGCGTTACGCTTGGGTCAGCGTATACAGAGCTTACCCATCCCTAACCAAGCCAAGGGCGTAGTGGAGCTCTACGACGTTACGCCTGACTGGGCACCCATTTACGATAAATCCTGTGTACCAGGTTTTTATATGGCCATTGGCACCAGTGGTAATCAGTTTAAAAATGCGCCCATTGTGGGCGACATGATGCAGCAATTAATTACCGCCTGTGAGCAAGGCCAAGACCATGACGAGCAGCCGGTGGTATTTAAGCTTAAGTACTCTGGCCGGCCCATCGATTTAAGTATCTTTTCCCGTAATAGACACATCAACCCCAATAGCAGTGGCACAGTGCTTGGTTAACGCTAAGGCCCAGCCAGAGCAAAGCAAAGCAAAGCGACAGACAAAGGAACAAAGATTATGAAATCACATGTAAAAGTAGCCGTTATTGGTGGTGGTGTAGTGGGTTGCTCGGTGTTGTATCACCTTACTAAGCTAGGTTGGCGTGACGTGGTACTGATCGAGCGCTCGGAGCTTACCTCGGGCTCTACATGGCATGCTGCCGGTGGTTTTCACACCTTAAACTCCGATCCCAATATGGCCGCACTGCAGGGTTACACCATTAAGCTGTACAAAGAATTAGAAGAAATTAGTGGCCAGAACTGTGGCCTACATCACGTGGGTGGCATTACCTTAGCCGACAGCCCTGAACGAATGGACTTTTTAAAGGCGGCCCGTGCCATGCACCGGCACATGGGTTTGGATACACAAATCATCACCCCAGAGGAAATTCGCGCCCTTAGCCCCATCGTTAACACCGAAGGCGTGTTAGGTGGGTTGTACGACCCTCTAGATGGCCACTTGGACCCGTCGGGTACCACCCATGCTTACGCCAAGGCTGCGCAAAAACAAGGCGCCGAAATTTACCTACGTAACCCCGTGTTAGACCTGCATCATCGACAAGACGGCACATGGGATGTGGTCACCAAAAACGGCACTATTCATGCCGAACATGTGGTGAATGCGGCAGGCTTGTGGGCCCGAGAGTTAGGCGCCATGGCTGGGGTGTTTTTACCTCTGCACCCCATGGAACATCAATATTTGGTTACCGACGACTTGCCTGTGGTGTTTGAACGAGACACGGAACTACCCCACGTTATGGACCCCGCCGGAGAAAGCTACCTGCGCCAAGAAGGCCGCGGTTTAGTGATTGGTATATACGAACAAGACTGTGACCCTTGGGCCGTAGACGGCACCTCGTGGGACTTTGGTCATGAATTGTTAGACAACAAGCTCGATCGGATTGGCGATGCCTTAGAATTTGCCTTTGATCGCTTTCCTTGCCTTGCCGAAGCCGGTATTAAAAATGTAGTTAATGGGCCCTTTACCTTTGCCCCAGATGGGAACCCCTTGGTTGGGCCTATTCCTGGGTTAAAGAACTACTGGTCCTGTTGCGCCGTGATGGCAGGGTTTAGCCAAGGCGGTGGCGTGGGGCTTACTTTGGCTGAATGGATGGTTTATGGCGAGCCTTCGCGCGACGTATTTGCTATGGATGTGGCCCGCTTTGGAGACTATTGTACGCCGGCGTACACCCGCAACAAGGTGAGAGAAAACTATCAAAAACGCTTTAGTATTTCTTACCCTAATGAAGAATTACCCGTAGGTAGGCCGTTAAATACCACGCCTGCGTATGGCATTTGGCAACAACAGCGGGCGGTATTTGGCCAAGGCTACGGTATGGAGCATGTGAATTATTTTGCCTCAGAAGGCGAGCCTCTAGAAGAGACGCCAAGCTTTCGCCGCTCTAATGCATTTGACGCGATTGGCGGCGAATGTCGAGCAGTGCGTAACAGCGTAGGCATTAACGAAGTGCATAACTTTGGCAAGTACCGAGTTAAAGGCTCTGGCGCAAAGGCCTGGCTAGACACCATTATGGCGGGCCGCATACCTAAACCCGGAAAACTGGCACTCAACCCCATGTTAAGCCAGTCGGGTAAGCTTATTGGCGACTTTACTCTCTCCTGCCTTGGTGAAGATGACTTTTTGGTAACGGCTTCGTTTGGTATGCAGGCTTACCATATGCGTTGGTTTCTAGACCATTTGCCCGCATCGGGGGTTGAACTGAGCAACGTCTCTACCGACTTAATTGGCTTCCAAATTGCCGGGCCAAAAGCGCGTAGTGTGCTTGCCGCCACCACTCGTTTTGATGTGTCTAATGAAGCCGTGCCCTTTTTAAGCATTCAACGAATGGAAATTGGCCAATGTGATGCGTTAGTGCAGCGGGTGAGTTATACCGGGGATTTAGGTTACGAAATTTATGTGCCTAAAGAGCAGCAAATTAGCCTGTATTACAGTTTGGCTGCGGCGGGTGAACCCTTTGGTATGAAACCTTTTGGTATGCGCGCCATGATGAGCCTACGCTTGGAGAAATCTTTTGGTTCATGGATGCGAGAATTTAAACCCGATTACACGCCACTGGAAACCGGTATGGATCGTTTTATGAGCTACGATAAAGCCGCAGATTACATTGGCAAAGACGCTGCGTTAGAGGAGCGCAATAACCCACCCCAACGTCGTTTGGTTACTTTTATAGTGGAGGCATTAGATGCCGATGTGGTGGCCGATGAACCGATTTGGAAAGATAACCAAGTGGTGGGCTACGTCACCTCTGGAGGTTATGCCCACTTTAGCGAAAAGTCAGTGGCGTTTGGTTTTGTGCCTATTGATATGATTGCAGAAGGCGCTTGCTTCGAGATCGAAATACTCGGAGAAATGCGCCCTGCAACCATTTATCACAAGCCATTGTTTGACCCGCAAGCACAGCGAATGCGGGGCTAAGCCTCGCGCTGTTGTTTGCGGGTTTCTCGGCCATGGAATACGTAACCAATAAGGTTAAGCAATACCTGCGCAGCCAAAATGCTGGTGGTGCTAGACAAATCATAGTCTGGTGCTACCTCACACAGGTCAATGCCCACCACGTCGCCCTTGTTGGCAACGCCTTGTAACACTTCCATCACCTCGTAATAGGTAAAGCCACCGTGGCTTGGCGTACCCGTACCGGGTGCAATGGACGGATCAAAACCATCAATGTCTATGGTGATGTAGTAGCTAACCCCGTCGGGGATTAGCGCCAAAACACCTTCGGGCCCTAAGCGGCGCACATCACGTACAGATAAAATAGTGGAGCCAGCATTCTCTGCCATTTTGTGGTCTTCGCGGTTAGATGAAGACACGTTGCGTATTCCTAGCTGAGTCATCCCGGTAACGTAGGTTTTTTCCGACGCGCGACGAATGGGATTACCATGGCCAAAGCGCACACCGTGGCGTTCGTCGACGAAGTCCAAATGCGCATCAATCTGAATGATGTGGATAGGGCCTTGGTCATCAAAGGCCTGAATACACGGTGCATTAATAGAATGGTCGCCTCCCGCGACCACTGGCAATACGCCAGCGGCTAAGGCTTTGCGTACACCATATTCAATGTTGGCATGGCTTTGTTCGGTGTTGGTGTGGATGATGTCAGCGTCACCCATGTCGACCATTTTTACGCCCTGAAGGTACATGGTATCGTCTTCGTAGGAGTAAGCACCGCCATGGCCAAAAGAAAAGAGGGTAGAAGCTTCTCGTATAGAGCGCGGCCCCATACGAGCGCCAGAGCGCCACTGGGTACCACAATCGAAGGGGGCGCCCATAAAGGCCACGTCCGCTTTGATGTTGTCCCAGTCCTCACTAATAGGGCTTTTTCCAAAGGTACAAAAGCCCACAAAAGGCAGATTTAAACGGCCTTTTTCGTAATTGTTTTCGCTCATGGCGACAGTTCCTGATAAATTAATCTAGGTGGTTCTGGTTCACCTAGCAAACAGAAACCCAAAGATAACGGGTTTCTGCTCATCAGTGAAGCGTTATTTGCTGCGTGTCTTTAGGTCAATCTGTACCCTACGACTCAGGTCGAAATCCTCCTTGCCATCAACGAGTACTGGGTCTGTTTCGCCTTTGGCAAATAATGACGTGGCCATTATATTCAACTCGGCTAAGAAACTAATCACGGCTTGTATGCGGCGTTCCGAAAGGCTCATGTTGTAAGCGTGTGTACCTCGGCTGTCAGCATGGCCTGTGAGGTGAACCCTGACGATGTCACCTTTGTTAGACGCCATAGCCAGCTGCTGTAAGCTACCCCTGTCATCTGCGTCCAAGTTGGACTTATCGAAGTCGAACAGCACCGTGGTTTGATAACTCTTGAACCGATACTTCACCACAGCAGGTTCAGGTTCAGGTGCAGCTTCGGCTTCGGCTACAGCTTCCTCAGCTACGGGTTCCGCCACAGGCTCAGTTACAGGCTCAGCTACAGGTTCAACTACAGGTTCAACTACAGGTTCAACTACAGGTTCAACTACAGGTTCAACTACAGGTTCAACTACAGGTTCAGCTACAGGTTCAGCTACAGCTACAGGCTCAGCTACAGCTACAGGCTCAGCTACAGCTACAGGCTCAGCTACAGGTTCTACACTGGCTTGGGTGGCTGCTTCTGGCTCTGCAGTAGGTGCAGTGGGTTCAACAGTTTGTGCAGAAGCTTCTTCTACCGGCTCAGAAGTGGGCTCAACCACGGCTTCAGTGCTTGCCGCTGTCTCGGTCACTGTAGTTGTAGGCACGGGAGCCTCCGCTGTGGTGACTATTTGTACGACCTTGCATTGATTGGTCAAGACAGGGCGGCCGTCGCTAGTGACTAATGGCGTTCCGTCAGTAATGCGCCACACCTCGCAAACCGTGGTTTCTGTGGCAGCCCAAGTGCTGGTGACGGTGAGTGATAAGG
>CBDUDU010000085.1:0-8061 GCA_965366045.1 uncultured Oceanospirillaceae bacterium | reverse complement strand
CCGTCTGAAATGTTTTGGATGGCAATTGTCGGTGTCACAGTGATCGGCACCTTAGGTTCTAAATCGGTGATTAAAGGGCTGTTTTCTGGCGTTTTAGGATTATGGATTTCCACCATCGGTATCAGCCCCATATTTGGCGAATCACGCTTTGTATTTAGCGATCACCTCACCGGCGGTGTGCACATTGTGGTGGCCTTGATTGGCTTGTTTGCAGTACCTCAAATTTACCAATTGTTAGTGACCAGCCGGCAAACCTCGAGTGGTGGATTATTCGCCATGGAAAATAGCCCCTTATGGTCTTCCATTAAATATAACTTAAGCCGTGTTAAAGCCCTCATGATTGGCACCATATCGGGTGTTGTTGTGGGGATTATCCCAGGTGCTGGCGGCCAAATCGCTGGCCTTGTGGCTTATGACCAAGTACGTAAGTTCAGCCCCGATGCCAGTAAATTTGGCAAGGGCGAGCCAGATGGTGTCATCGCTGCAGAGTCGGCCAACAATGCCATGGTGGGCCCATCTTTAGTGCCATTACTCACCTTAGGTATTCCTGGCAGCCCAACAGCGGCGGTATTGTTAGGTGGTTTGTTAATTAATGGTTTGTTCCCGGGGCCAGATCTATTTACAGTCCATGCGGAAGTGACTTGGACCTTTATTGGCTCCTTGTTGTTAGCTCAAGTATTTATGCTCATTATTGGTTTAACCCTGAGCCGCAGCAGTAGTTATTGGGTGATGCGGGTGCCGTCTCAATATATGGCGGCGGCTGTGACTATACTTGCCGTGTTTGGCACTTACAGTATCCAGAACAGCTATTCAGATGTGGTGCTTATGTTGGTTTTGGGCAGTTTGATGTATCTGCTGAACAAATACGGTTTTAGTGCGGCACCTATTGTATTGGGTATTATTTTAGGGCCCATTGCCGAAGACAACTTCTCCATGGGTAAGATGATTGCCGATGTGGGAGAGGGTGCTATTCCTTACTTTATGACCGGCTCAATTAACCTTGTGCTTATCTTTGTGTGTGTCGTGTCCATCGGTTATAGCGTGTGGGTGGAGGTGAAACAACGCCGACAAGTTGCGCACGATCAAAAACGTTCGGCCCCAGGTACTCGTGTGGCTGCCATCGGTGCTGTGGCTGCAGCTGTTGTAGTAATGACGATGGTCATGTCTGCCGACGGCAGTCAGGCCTACGACTTCCCGTTCTTGCTAGCGGTACTGATGATGGTGTTCGCCGGGATGTTGTTGACTGACGTGTTGCGTATGTGGAAACGAGAAAAATCGGGCTCTGGTTTAGTTGAATGGTCTGACCTTGGCGCCGGTATCGCTATTATTGTGGGCTACCTGCTGTTACTACAAACTGCGGGATTCTATTTGGCCTCTTGGTTAGCATTTACAGCCATCGTGGTGTTTTACAGTGCCACCAAAAATCGCCAGCACCTAACACGCATATTGTGGGTTTCCATAGGTTTTATGGCGGCCATTTACGGGCTCTTTAACTTAGCTTTGAGGGTGGTCACCCCGGGCTTGTTATAACAAATTAGCGTTAATTGGGTGGTCCAATTAGTGCGGATAAAACGCCGCTCAGATACGTTGAGTTGGCCACTAATGAAGAAGGTAATACCTATGATATTTAAAAAAATAAAATCGTCACTAGTTACAGCCGCAGTGACCTCTCTGCTGTTAATTCCAAGCACCACGGTGCTGGCTGCTGACTACCCAAGTGCACCTATCCAAGTGGCAGTAGCCTATGGACCGGGTGGCGCCACGGACTTCCAAGCACGTATTGTGACTATGATGGCCGGTAAAGAAAAATACCTTAACATGCCGATGGTGATCTTTAACAAGCCAGGCGCAGGTGGTCAAAAAGGTTGGAACTGGTACGCCAGCGACGCCAGCAAAGACGGCCATCAATTGGCGGCCTACAACGTTCCGCATTTTATTGCCCAATCGCTGAAGTTTGATACTTCGTATAACACCAACAATTTAGAACCCATTGCCAACTGGGGTGCTGATCCAGCGGTACTTATTGTGCCTGCAGATAGCCCATTTAACTCGGCAACGGATCTTGTGGCTTGGTCGAAAGCCAACCCAGGTAAATTAACCGTGAGTGGCGCTGGGCTCTATGTAGGCCATCATATTGCTAGCTTGCAGCTTGATAAAGCCGCTGACATTAGCACTAGTTACATTCCAGCCGGTGGTGGTGTAGCCGCTATGAAGATGGTGCTGGGTAGTCAAGTGATGGCTGGTTTCAACAACTTAAGTGATGCTTACCGTCAAGGTGATCGTATTAAGATCCTCGCTGTAGCCGACAACCAACGTGAAGAAAGCTTTTTGCCAGACGTGCCTACCTTTAAAGAACAAGGCATTGAAATTGATGATTCTAGTGTGAACTTCCGCGGCATCATGGCCCGTAAAGGCACTTCACCTGAAGTTATCGAGTTCTTGGCGGAGCGTGTTCATTTAATGTTCCAAGACGCTAAAGTGGCAGGCAAGATGAAGGCGGGTGGTTCACCTATGCGCATCATGACACGTGCCGAAGTGAAGCAGATGTGGGTAGAGCGTCAGGCGTACCTTACTGAGCTGTTGTCTGACCTATAGTAAATTTGCAGTAACCTAGTTGTATTCTTGTAGTGCTTGGTCCAACCGCTAGACTGTGTCTAGCGGTTGGCCCTTTTTTTGCCCCAACTAAAAAGCAAATTGCTAATAGCGGTTTGATGCGGAGATTTAAATGGCCCAGATGGACCCTCATAGCCAAGTTGCCCAGTTAATCCAACAGGCGCGTGAAGCTCAAGCACAGCTGGAAACCTATGATCAAACTGCAGTAGATGAGTTGGTCATTGCCACAGCTTGGGCTTTGGTGAACCCAGTGAATAACCAAAGATTGTCGGAACTTGCTGTAGCAGAAACGGGCTTAGGTAAGGTGGCCGATAAGATCACTAAAAACCACCGTAAAACACTCGGCCTGCTGCGTGATCTACGAGACGCCAAGACCGTAGGTGTAATTAACCGAGACCCACAATTGGGTATTGTTGAAATAGCTCGCCCCGTAGGGATTGTAGGCGCCATCGTGCCCTCAACTAATCCTGTGGCGACCCCCATGAATATGATTTTGAATGCGCTCAAGTGCCGTAATGCTATTATCTTGTCGCCTTCACCTAAAGGTCAGCCCAGCTGTACTCGGCTGATTGAACTTATTTATCTGGAGTTGGACCGTATTGGAGCACCACGCAATTTAGTGCAAGCCTTACCAACACCAGTCAGTAAAGATCTGAGTATGGAAATGCTCAAGCAAGTAGATCTAGTGGTTGTAACCGGATCACAGAATAACGTTAGAGCAGCCTATACCTGTGGTACACCTGCCTTTGGTGTGGGCGCTGGTAACGTGACAAGCCTAGTCGATGAAACGGCCGATTTAGTCGCCGCTGCCACCAAAATAAAAGCCTCTAAAACCTTTGATAACGCCACCAGTTGCTCATCGGAAAACAATTTAGTGATGGTTGAATCAATCTATAACGATATGTTACAAGCATTAGCGGAGGAGAACGCGTGTTTATTAACAGCCGAAGAAGCGGCAGATTTACAAGCTGCCTTGTGGCATAACGGCCATCTTAATGCTGCCATGTTGGCTAAACCCGTAGCCGTTATGTGCGAAGTGGCGGGAATTACCCGAAAAGCCGCCTGCGAGGCCGACTTTTTAATGGTTGAGGAAACCGGAGCGGGGACAGGATTTCCCTTCTCAGGCGAAAAAATGGCCTTAGTCCTTACGCTTTATCGAGCCCATGACTTTGATCATGCCAAACAAGTGGCACGCAATATTTTAGACTACCAGGGCAAAGGTCACTCTTTAAGCCTACATAGTCAAGCTAGTGATCGTGCTGAGATATTGGGCCTTGAAATGCCCGTGTGTCGGGTTATCGTCAATCAAGCCCACTGCTTTGCTACAGGGGGCAGTTTTGATAATGGCTTACCGTTTTCCTTATCTATGGGCTGTGGCACCTGGGGTGGCAATGTAACCGACCAAAATGTGCATTACCGTCATTTTATGAATGTAACTAAGGTGGTGCGTACCATTGCCTCACGAGAAGTCACCGTAGAAGATATGTTTGGTGACTACCAACGCAGGCATTTGTCATGAACCCGCCGGTGATGAATTTTCCTAAGTATGTGCCACCAGCAACGACGGTGCGCGCGGTAATTGCCCAACACGCACGACATCAGCCCGATGCCGTGTTTGCTATATTTCCCGAAACTCAGGTTGTATTGACCTATAAGGACTTAGAGCAAGACGTTCAACAGTATGCTGCACAATTTTATGGCTTGGGTTTAGTGCAAGGCGACACAGTGTCTTATATGGTGGGTAATGGCCGTTCGGCCTTGGTACTTTTTTTAAGTGCCCTCTATGCGGGTCTCATTGTATCCCCGTTGAATCCTGCTGCAGGGCCCGAGCAAATTACTTATGTATTACAGCACTCAGACACCAAGCTGGTGTTTGTTTCGCCCGCTTTTAAAGCGGTGGTTGATGAGGCGCAAGGTGCTGTTGCCACGCCTATACCCACCGTTGATTGTGATGAGGACGATGGGCCAATTTGGGTCGAAACGTCGGTCAGCGCGATTAAGTTAGCGCCGATTGCCCCTAATAGCGATGGTTTGCTTATGTATACTTCGGGCACAACCGGACGCCCTAAAGGCGTGGTATTAACTCACGAAAATTTGCTAGCTGGAGGTATGAATACTGCGGTCGCGCATGAGTTGACCAAATCCGACAGAGCCTTGTGTGTACTGCCTTTGTGCCACATAAATGCCCAGTGTGTAACAGTGATGGCGCCCCTCGTAAGTGGTGGTAGCTTAGTGTTACCCCACGGTTTTAGCGCCACGCGTTTTTGGCATTGGGTGACCGAGTCGCAGTGCAGTTGGTTTAGTGTGGTGCCGACCATTATTTCCTACCTTATGCATCAGCCTATGGAAGGTCAGAAAGAGCTGATTGAATCAGCCCCAGTCAAAGTAAGATTTGGTCGTTCTGCGTCCGCCGCCTTACCACCCGCACTACATGCAGGGTTTGAGGAGCAGTTTTTAGTGCCGATAGTGGAGACCATGGGTTTAACTGAGACAGCAGCACAAATTTTGTCGAATCCGTTGCCACCAAAATCGAATAAATATGGCTCCCCTGGCGTGGCTTTTGGTACCCATATTAAAATTGCAGATGATGCGGGTAATGAAGTAGCCCGAGGCGTCGAAGGCGAGTTGTTGGTGCAGGGTAAGTGCGTTATGCGCTGTTATTATAAGAATCCGCAGGCCACAGCTGATGCCATTGACCCCCAGGGTTGGCTACGAACAGGCGACCTGGCCATTATGGATGAAGAAGGTTTTTGTTTTATCACGGGTCGTATAAAAGAACTCATCATTAAAGGCGGAGAGAATATTGCCCCAAGAGAAATTGACGATGTTCTCTATACCCACCCTGCAGTCATAGAAGCAGCAGCGATAGGCATTGAAGATGTGCATTATGGCCAGGAGGTTGTGGCTTGTGTGGTGTTAGCGGAAGGCAAACATGCCTCGGAGCTGGACATTATTAACTTTTGTAAATCCAGGTTAGGTCAGGTGAAAACGCCTAAACAAATTCATTTTTTTCATGATCTACCCAAAGGTCCTTCTGGCAAGGTACAGCGTTTGAAGTTGGTTGATCAGGTGCAGGTTTAAGCCTGTAGTTTCGCTCAAATTGTTAATGAGTATCCTTTAGTGCCACCCAAAACTGGGAGAGACTGTCGCTCCAGTTGCACATTAAGGCGGTTGCTGGCTGTTGTTGCGCTCACGCATCCTGCATAATGTCGCCTAAGCAATTTGGTTACGCATGACATGAGGAATACAAAGTGATTGCAAGCGACAAAACATTAGAACACGATTTTATGCACTGGCAGTGTTTGAGCCGATTGTTTGGCGCGCGTCAGGCTGCAGGTTATCCGTTAGACGAAGCTAAGCCGTTAGTGTGTTATGGCGCCGATGGTGACACAGGTATTGAGCTGACTATTTTGATTCTTAAGCGAGAGTTGGATCACTTGGTAGCGCAGTATAAGCACAACGCTAAAAAGACCCGTGACCCGATTGAGCGGTTTGAGTGGATCGTAAAACAGCTGTCCTCTGATTACTATCAAAAGGCCGAGAGTTTTCAATCGACCATGACGGCCCTGTGCCCCGTGGAAGCGCCTTATGCTCAGAAACTATTGACCGAGGGTGAGTGCCGTATGGTGTTTCGCGCCCGCGGTGATGGCTACCTAGTGCCTGCCAAAGTGTCGCAGTTACCTGTAGACGATGTGCGTGCCCAATTCACACAACTTCACAACTTCCACTTTAACCACAAACAGCCCCAGCCCCATGTAATTTTAGGGTTTGAGCCGATGTGGGAAAAAGCCCGTAAAGTTGCGGCAGAACCCGAACAAAACCAAACCTAAGCTCAATAAGGTAATGGGCCAGTTGAGGCCCCAATTATAGGGCGTTGTGCCTTGTTTAGGCTCAACTAAACCCGTCAGTTGCGCGGGCTGGTACATGGGCGCTAAGGCAGTAATGTGACCCTTGGCGTCAATCAGCGCAGACACACCACTGTTGGTGGCTCTAGCCACAGGTTTGGCGTTTTCTATAGCGCGCATCTGAGCAATTTGGAGATGCTGCCATGGCGCCAGTGAATGTTCAAACCATGTGTCATTACTCACGGTAACGATCATCTGCGCGGCTGCTGCTTGTTTAGCCACGAGTTGTGGATAAGCAATCTCGTAACAAATATTGCCAGCAATAGGCACGGGGCTGTGTGTTAATAGGCCTTGCTCTTCTGTGGGTATTTTAAAGGCCGACATGGGTAAATCAAAAAAATCGATAGCCCCTCTAAACCACTGTTCTAGCGGTATATATTCGCCAAATGGCACCAGCCGCTGTTTGTGATAATAACCTTGAGCGGGTGGTTCTGAAGAGCCATCCTGCGGCCCCAATACAACTAACGAATTAAAATAATTTGCCCCTTGGTTTTGGCTTTCTCGCATTACCGTGCCGCTGATGATTTTGCTATTGTGTGCAGTGGCAGTGAGGCTAATGGCCTGCATTGAAGGCTGGATATAGTCCCAATAGGTGGGGATTGCAGTTTCAGGCCAGACGATCAGATCGCTGTCTAAATGCTGGTAGCTTTGCCCTAAATAATAGTTAAGGGTGGGTGTTAAGTGCTGAGGCAACCATTTATTTTGCAACGCAATGTTGCCTTGTAATAGGGTCACTTTTATCGGCGTGGGTGTACTCGGCTGAGTCCAATGGATTAGGTTTAGGCCAAATCCGACCAACCACATCGCGGCTAAGAGTAACAAGCGGCATGGTTTGGCTATAGATACGCCGTAGACCAATAGGCCGCTAGCCGCCAATAACAAACTGACACCGTGTATACCTATTAAGGGTGCGTAGCCAACAAGGCTCGTTTCTATGCCAGCGTAGCCAAGGTATAACCAAGGGAACCCCGTCAGCAGCCAACCGCGAATCAAGTCCAGACTCACCCACAAACCTAAAAATAGTAGACTAGGGCAGCGGTGGTGGGTTTTAAAGCCATGAAATAGGCCGGCAAATAGGCCGTAGAATAACCCTAAACCCGCGCAGAATAATAAGGTAAGCAGGCCTGCTAGTGCCCAATGAGTGTTGCTGTGATCCACCATGCTCACAAACACCCAGCTCACCCCAACGCCAAAATAGCCTAAGCCATAAGCAAACCCGGCAAGGCTGGCCTGGCGGGTGGAGGTGCAGCTTTGTAGGCTGAGCCAAAACAGGATGATGCTTAGCGGCGCGAGCGGCCAGAGAGAAACTGGAGCCAGCGCCAAGGGAGCTAATGCACCAGCGAAGGTGCTTAAGGCTAGGTTAGTCTTGCGCGTTAGTCTCATCGCTTTCCTTGACAATCGGCGTCACTTGCATGAGGCGAATGCGGCGATTATCTGCGGCTAGAATACGGAAGCTCAACGAGCCGATTTCGGTGTCTTCATCTTTAGCGGGTAAGTGGCCAAATTGTTGGGTGACGATGCCACCAATGGTGTCGAACTCGCT
>CBDUDU010000084.1:0-8256 GCA_965366045.1 uncultured Oceanospirillaceae bacterium | reverse complement strand
AAACCTGCAGAATTATCCGGTGGTCAACGGCAACGGGTTGCCATTGCTCGCGCCTTAGCCACTAAACCTGTACTTGTATTGGCCGATGAACCCACAGCCAACTTAGATTCTAAAACCGGCGATCAAATTATTACACTGATGCGTGACATGAACCAAAGCTTAGGCACCACCTTTGTATTTTCCAGCCATGATCCACAAGTGCTCGATGTGGCCGACCACGTGGTGAAAATCATCGATGGTCAGGTGGACGCAGACTACAGAACCCGTACCCTTTGAGGACATGAGTATGTTAGCAAAACTGGCCGTACGAAACTTACTCCAACACCGATCAAAGAGTTTGATTGTGGGTGCATTAATGGCTCTTGGTGTGGCCTTACTGGTGGTAGGCAACTCCATTATGGTGTCGCTAGATAACAAGATGGAAGCCAGCTTTACTCACGAATATAGCGGCGATTTATTTATTTATCCAGACAAAAAAGCGATCGAACTGCAAACTAAAAAGCCATCTATAAACCGGAAAAAGCAGACTGCGGACGCCAATCGTTCAGGCCCTCAAGGCGCTGAAAGCAACGCAGATGAACAAGACAATACCAGTATTTTTCGTAGCTTTGGCAGTGGTAAAAAAACCGTATTGCCAGACTATACAATCAATAGAGACGACCTGTTGTCGCTGCCTTACATCGATCAGATTTCTCCTCAAACAGTGGGCATGGGCCGCATTGAAAACGGCCTAGGCGCGCAAACTGTGAGTCTATTTTGGGGAGTGGACCCTGATGCATGGCAACAGTTAGGCTTTAGTCAGTACCTCACTTGGCACACAGGCAATTTTTGGGCTGATGAAGAACTAGGCATCGCCATTAATCGCCAAGTGGCCGACGCCTACCAACAAAGTTCGGGGCAAGCACTTAAAGTGGGCGACGAAATTCAGGTCTTGGTGAGTGGTGATGCCGGCACCAAAATACGCAGCCTAGTTGTGTCGGGAATATTTTCTTTTCACAGCAACGCTGCACCGCAACTCAACATTATGAGTTTGGTTAACTTATCCAGTAGCCAAGCTCTGTTTAGTTTAACCACTGACACTGATTCGGCAAGCCAATTAACCGCTGCCGATGAAGCCTTAATTACTAATATTAGTGACGATAGTTTGTTTGAAAATCAATTATTTGTTGCGTCCACCGACCTAGTGATCGATGCCAATCAACTCGAAGCAGAACTGAGCTCCAGCTTAGCCAGCCACCGTAACCAGACGCAAAACGCGCCACATGAGTTCCACTTTATAACGGTGCAGCTGTCGCAGGGCGAGGATACACTGCAGGCTCAAACCCTGTTAGAAACCTGGGTCCAAGAAAACGGCCTACCGTGGAAGGTGGGTGATTGGAAACAAGCCGCAGGCTTTATTGCCACCATGGCCAGCAGCATTGGCTGGATACTTAATGGTGCCATGATTTTGATTGGCGTCATTGCCATTATCATTATCATGAACACCCTGGTGATTTCCGTGACCGAACGACTCACCGAAATTGGCACTATGCGCGCCATAGGCGCACAGAAATCCCTTGTGCGCCGACTAATTATTTTAGAAACCCTAGTCTTATCGGTTTCGGCGAGCATTATTGGCATCATCATCGGTGCACTGGTTATTGGTTTATTACACTGGATAGGGCTTAATCCACCGGGAGATTTTTTTGCTTTGTTATTGGGGGGTCAGCCACTCTACCCAACGCTTGCAATACAAGAAACCTTTAACGCGTTATTAATGATGGTGTCAGCCGCATTAGTCGCCAGTTACTACCCCCTGACCATAGCCTTAAAAGTGAACCCTGTGGTGGCAATGGAAGGCTGATTTCGCCTTTTAATGCCTATACACAATAAGTTTAGGAAACCTAACATGACATGGTTAAGATTAGCTTTTCGTAACGTCTTTAGACAAAAAAAACGTAGCATTTTATTAGCTAGCGCAATTGCTTTTGGCATGCTCGCTATCACCTTGCTGAACAGTCTCACGTTAGCGATGGGTACGGCAGTAAAAACAAATTTTAGCGCCGCATTAGGAGGCCATGTGTATATTTCTGGTGAGGTCGTATCTCCTCGCAATTACACGAGCAACCGAATCAACGAACCTGAGTTTATTCAACAACTGATTGCAGATTCTGGTTTTGATTTAGTGGAAGTAAAATATCGATCAAACGTGCGCGGGCAAGTGATTTTTGGTAGCCAGTCGGACTCAATCAGTATTCAGGGTATAGACCTTAACAATGAAACTAAACTTGCAAAACGTATTGAGGTGCGGCGAGGCGACTTTAGTCAGTTACGACAAAGCAATACCATCGCACTACCCGTTAAACAGGCGCGCGCCCTAGGCGCCAACATAGGTGACACTGTGTTAGTTAAAGCCAATACCACCAGCGGCCAGCAAAATCTCTTACAATGGCAGTTGGTGGCGATTATTGTGGACCAAGGCAGCTTTGGACGCAGCAACGCTTATGCCAGCCTTAGTTCCGTTAATCAACTCATCAACATCGAGACCAACGAATTCCAAAAAATAAATTTGGTGTTGTCCGATATGAACCAAATGCAGCAAGTTACCGACACCTTAAAGCGCCAACTCGCCACATTAAATAAAGCCAAACCAGAGGTTGAAGAGTCGGGACTATTTTCTGGAATGCGCCGCATGGGTGGCACCGGCAGTACCTATGTCGACAACCCTTGGCAGGGCACACAGTTTGAAGTCACCAATTTAGACGATGTGACTCAACAAGTCATGAGCCTTGTAAATACATTGGACTGGATCGCTAAAGCCATATTTGTGATTATGCTATTGATCACCCTTGTGGGCATTTCCAATAGTTACCGTATGGTCTTGTTAGAACGTATTGCAGAAATCGGCAACATGCGCGCCATGGGTGCTCAAGCCAACAATGTATTTCGCCTGTTTATCTACGAAGCAGGGATCCTTGCGATTTTGGGCACCAGCGCTGGTTTAGTGGTGGCTCAAATATCCATTACGGTCATTCAGGAGCTTACCTTTACTGGTCGAGGCCCACAAACAATGTTTACCGTAGCAGGGTCTATTCCCGCATCGTTAGACCTAGTGAGCGTTGCTTTGAGCAGCGCACTGATCCTTATTATGTGTTTATTAGCGGCTTATATTCCGGCCCGCAATGCGGCCAAACTAGACCCCGCAGAAGCCTTACGCACAGGCACTTAGAAAGGCCTTGCCAAGCAACCAAGATGCTGGCACTCTTGCAGCCATAACTGCAGAGGAGCATGATTATGGTGGGTTGTTTAAAGTCGCTGTATGACGAGCAAGGGTTTCTGACCGGTGTGCCCATTATTAGCCCTGCAGAAGCGCTATTGCACCGCGCCAACCTAGAACTGGTTGAAGCGCAGCGCGGGCCTATGCACTACCAATATAAAGTGCACACGGTAATGCAATCACCCTATCAGTTAGCAACCCTACCTAATTTATTAGATATAATCGAACAGCTTATCGGCCCCGACATACTGCTATATAGCGTGGCCTACATCATCAAAGAAGCCCACAGTGAAAGCCACGTAAGCTGGCATCAAGACCTGACTTATTGGGGTTTAGATTCCGACGCCCAAGTCAGTGTCTGGTTAGCTTTATCTGACGCCAGCGAAGCCAGTGGTTGTATGCATATGATTCCCGGCAGCCACACCAGCGGCCAGCAACAACACCACACAACCCAAGACAAAAATAACGTGCTGCTAAGCGGCCAAACGGTGACCAATTTAGACACTACCAACGCTGTAGTGACCTCGCTAGCCGCAGGCCAAGCCTCGTTGCACCATGGCTGGACCTTACATTCATCCAAACCCAACACCAGTGATGACCGGCGTATCGGTTTAAACATCCAATACATACGGCCCGAAGTGCGGCAAATAAAGCAGGACTATGATTCCGCCATGCTGGTACGTGGGGTGGATCAATATCACCACTTCCATCAAGACCGGCCTGCACAAACCGCCTTTGACCTAGACGCTTGGCATTACCAACAAGACTTGGATGCCAATCTTAAAGCCATCCAAGGTAATACATCACAATAATCAGGCGGCAAGCACTATGGCTACAGTCAGCTTCACACAAATGAAACACGGCACCCACGCAGACTACGCAATGCTACAAAAACTTGAGCACCCGTTTCATGCTAAGACGGCGCAACGAATACTTAACGAGTTGGAACGTCAAGGCCAAGACAGCCTAGATGGGTACCCTATCAGTCGTTTAGGTCACGCCCTGCAATCGGCTACGCGCGCATGGCAGGACGGCGCAGACGATGATTGGATTGTGGCCGCCTTACTACACGACATAGGCGACGGCCTTGCGCCTCAAAACCATGACCGTATGGCGGCAGAAATCATCCGGCCATTTGTGCGCGAAGAAGTCACCTGGGTGATCGAACACCACGGCGCCTTTCAAATGATTTATTACGCCCACCACTTACACGGTTGGAACCCTAACGAGCGAGACCAATATAGCCATCACTCCTGTTACCCAACGGCAGTCGATTTTTGTGAACGTTGGGATCAAAATTGCTTTGACCCCAACTACAAAAACCAACCATTGGCGTTTTTCGCCCCTAAAGTACACGCTGTGTTCGGCCGTAAGGCATACGCCGACGATGTGATTAGATCGGGTGAAGTGCTCGGCCTTAGCTCTGCACTGAGCTAACCGTCCGAAAGCATCATAGCCGCACCCTTTGCTGCAATCATCATAGTAGGCGCAGACGTATTGCCACTGGTGATACGCGGCATTACCGAGGCATCCATCACGCGTAAGTTAGCCATTCCTTTCACTTTGAGAGTGGCTGGATCTACCACGGCCATATCGTCAATGCCCATCTTACAAGTGCCTACCGGGTGGTATACCGTGGTGGCTGTTTGACGTAGATAATTAAGAATTTGTGTATCCGTTTGAACCGCGTTGCCTGGCGCCATTTCTTCGCCTCTTAAGTGATCAAATTTTGGAGATGCAAGTATTTCGCGGGCTATCTTTACTGCTTCTACCAATACATTTTGATCTCGTTGGTCAGCCAAAAAATTGAAATCAATCAGCACATTGCGGCGACTGCCATCATTGGCCAAGGTCACCGTGCCGGTACTCAGGGGCCGCAACACACAAGAGAATACCGAATAGCCATGCCCCCATTCGAACTTTTTGCCTCGGTGACTACGGTACAAGGGTGTAAAGTGAAACTGTACATCAGGCTCCGCATCAAGGCTGCTTTGGTCAGCAGATAACGCCAAGGCGGTTTTAGCAAACCCACCTGCCTCTACATAGTTGGTCGTCCACCAGCCTTTTCTAGCCAAAAAATACTTAAAAGGTGCAGGCAAGACATGGGGTAATAAGGTTTTTAAAGACAGCCCCATGGTGTCAGCTTTTGCCGAACGCACGGTAACCATACTATCAACATGGTCCTGCAAATTTTTCCCCACACCGGGCACATGGTGTTGGCATGTAATACCTAAGGTTTCCAGTTCATCCTTGTCACCAATGCCAGAGGCCAACAGTATGCGTGGCGAAAGTATAGTGCCGCCACACAATATAACTTCTTTAGTACACATTAATTGCTGGTCAGAACCCTGCCGCTCAATATCTAAACCGGTCACTCGGTCGCCATCAATATGCAACGAAAGCACTTGCGTGTGGGTCATAACAGTCAAATTGCTGCGCTTGAGAATAGGCTTCACAAAGGCGGTATGACTACTCACCCGCTCGCCGCGATTCTGTTTGACGTTATAGATGCCCAAGCCGAGTTGAGATGGACCATTAAAATCTGTATTTTCCGGCAATCCGGCAGCTTCGCCAGCAGTTACAAAAACTTTACCCACTAAGTTAGGGTCCTGCTGTTTAGATACCTGTAGCTCACCATCAAATCCATGATATTGCGCACTTTGGCCAACTTGGTTAGCCTCCATGTTTTTAAATATCGGCAACACCTCGTCATAGGACCACCCGGCACATCCTAACGCCGCCCAGCCGTCATAATCTTTGCGATTACCGCGAATGTACACCATGCTATTAATGGTACTAGAACCGCCTAATGCCTTGCCACGGTTAACGTTCATTCTACGATTATTAAGGTGTTTTTGGGGTACGCTTACAAAGCTGTAGTCGTAAGTCTTATTACCGTACAGACCAAAAATACCCGCAGGAATTCTCACTAAAGGGCTCTTGTCTGTGCCTCCGGCCTCGATTAAACACACACTCACCGATGCATCCGCACTGAGTCGATTTGCCACCACGCACCCTGCGGATCCTGCACCGACAATGATATAGTCGTACCTTGTGTTATTTGCCGTCAAACCATAGCCCTGTGTTGTTGAGTTTTAACATTAGGCCAGTATTTCAACACCATCATTGAGACTAATCATGCCACCCTTGATCACTGTCAAGTTAATCCCAAATCCCACGCTTGCGCCTTCCAAGCGGCGATACTGAGCCAAGGTGCGCAGCGGTTCTTGTTGAGGGTGTCGCTGCAAAGTGACAGGATCGATGGTGGTTAACACGCAGCGTTTACAGGGGTATGCCACTTCCAATTCACACGCCCCTATACGGATTTTTTGCCACGCATCTTCAATGTCTGCAACCGTGTTATTAACCACTAAATTTGTACGAAAACGATCCATTCCAATAGGACTTTCCAAACGCTGATTCAAAGCCGCTAACGAGGCACTGGTAGTAAGCAACAATGGCTGAGCATCGGCAAATGAGGCCGCCGTTTGCGCACCAGAACCCAGACCTACACTTGCGTTATAGACAAGACGACAAGGCATTTCCAAGTATGCACTTAAGGCTGCGTCCAAGGCCGGATTTTGGGGCCAAGCGGTGAGTGGCTCATCGCCCCAGTGCTGAACCAATAACTCTTGTTGAGGTTGCGGTTGTAACGGCAGTAAAAAATCAGCATACGGCATTTCAACCACTAAACTGCCTGCATCTATACGGCTAGTAATGTGCAACAATTTTGGATACTTACGTGAGGTAAGCATGGCATTATCTTCGCCCACCAGCATCCAGTGCCGATCGTAGGCAACACCGGTATTGAACAAATAACTGGAATTCAAGGCAATGGGGTGCGTCGATTTGATCGGATACGTATTGATGTGAGAAAGGTACAATATGAGCTCCAGAAATAGGTTAACGTATGTAACAGACTTAGCTGCCCTGCCGCTTGCTTATTACTTCGGCCATCAAACACAGCATTTCCCACATCATGGTCACGCCCACCAACGCCGTATTACCACTGGGGTCAAAAGGTGGCGCCACTTCCACCACATCAGCCCCAACAAGGTTTAAACCACGTAGATCCCGTAACATGGCTTGTGCATCGTGGGTGCTAATACCGCCAATTTCAGGTGTTCCGGTACCGGGGGCATAAACTGGATCTAGGGCATCAACATCAAAACTCACGTAGGTTTTGCCATCACCCACAATGCGCCGTGCTTCTTGCATCACCTTGTCAGGTCCAAGGTCCATGTATTCCTCAATCTCGATGACTCGGATCCCTTGCTCTAAACCCCAATCTTTATCTTGCGCTGTATAAAGGGCGCCACGTATGCCAATTTGTACCGTGCGTTTAGGGTCTAATACACCTTCTTCTATGGCCCGTCTAAAGGGAGTGCCATGGGTGTATTCAAAGTCGCCAAAATAGCGATCCATGGTGTCTGTGTGAGCATCAAAATGAATCATTCCAAGAGGCTCTGCGTGAACTTTGGCCAACGCCCGTAATATAGGCAACGATAACAAATGATCACCACCCGCTGTAAGCGGCATAATGCCTTGCTCACACACTTGGTCATAAAACCGTTGAATGCGGTCGATGGAATCCATCAAATCTACAGGGTTCACCGGCGTGTCCCCTAAGTCAGCACAGTTAGCCAGCTCATAAGGCGCAATACCGTGCACATGATGCACGTTGCGTGTCATAGTGGATAGGTCGCGCATCTGCCTAGGCCCGTGCCTTGCACCGGCTCTATTGGTGGTGCCGCCATCCCAGGGTACCCCAATAATGCCAATATCAATGTCATTGGCGTCGGGCAAGGCCACATAAGGCAACCTCATAAACGTAGCAATGCCTGCAAACCGCGGTAGCACGTGCCCAGAAATAGGTTTGTTATTCATAACTTACGCCTCTGTTGTTCTATCCATGGTGACCACTTCAGTTTAATAGACCATCATAGAGGTTGCAATCTTGCGGGATTTTAGAGTTTCAGAAACAAAAAATGCCCCGCTAA
>CBDUDU010000083.1:0-8591 GCA_965366045.1 uncultured Oceanospirillaceae bacterium | reverse complement strand
ATTAAACCCGTGAGGCTGGCGGCAATGATGATGACGCGGCGCAAGTAGTTAATTTCTTCATCGATGCGTTCGGTGGATAAGGCCGTACGTATGTACCCAAGTTCGTTGTCACTATTAGTTGCTACCGCCACGGCCACGTATAACATGGGCTTTTTAAGGGTTTTACTATAACGACGCGACTGCCCAATGTTGTTCTTATGGGCGGCGATCACCTCTGGACGATAACGGTGGTTGTCCATTTGTGTCGGCGAAAATTCAGAATCGGCGATGACCTCACCTACGTTTGAGAGTAGGGTAATACGGGTGTCTATACGTTGGCCTATTTGTACTATCTGGCGCTGTATTTGTGGCTGACTCTGGTGGCCAGCATCGGCAAAAGACTGTTGTAGAATGTACGCTTGGCTGGTGAGGTTGTTACTAATGTCTCGTAAGCTTGCTTGTTCAATTTGCCGCTGCACCATGAGCCCTACGATCATTACACTAAATAAAATGACGATGGCAAAGCCAGCATATAATCGTAAGAATATCGGAGAATGGCGCATGTTAAGTGTTGTCGCTGGGGCTAAACGTGGGGTTGCAGCGGTAACCAATGCCGCGCACGGTTTCGATCAATGGCGCGCTGGCGCCCAAGCTTTTACGAATGGCGCCTATATGCACATCGACGTTGCGATCTACTACGTCAGATTGCTCGCCTAGGGCCGACAAAATTAGTTGCTCACGGGAAAATGCGCGCCCAGGTTGTGCCAATAGGGTGTGTAGTAACTTAAACTCGGTAGTGGTGAGTTTGATGGCTTGCTGTTCAACCGTGCAACTATAGCCTTCCAGGTCCAGACACACAGGCCCTATGGTTAAGCTGTTGTTGGCCACCGGTTGTCTGCGTAAAGCCACCTTGATGCGTGCCAACAGCTCCGCTTGGCTAAATGGTTTGGTGATGTAGTCGTCTGCACCTTGGCCTAGACCACCGATGACATCCACCTCTTCGCTGCGGGCTGAGAGCATGATTATGGGGATATTGTGGGTTGTGTTATCGGCTTTGAGGCGTTCGCATACTTGTATACCGTTGAGTTTGGGTAACATGATGTCTAACAACACTAGGTCTGGCAACTGTGTTTGAGCCAGCTCTAAACCCGTTTGTCCGTCAGCAGCAAGGCTGACCGTATAGCCGTTTTTTTGTAGGTTATAGGCAATAATTTCTTGGATATCTTGTTCATCTTCGATGCAGAGAATGTGGCCATGATTAAGGTTAGGTTTAGACATAATGGTTTATTTTCCAATACAAAATGAACCAAAAATGCGGCCCAATAAGTCATCACTGGTAAAGGTGCCCGTGATTTCGTTGAGGCATTCTTGTGCTAAGCGTAAGTCTTCTGCTAATAGTTCGCCCGCCTGACTGTACGTCAGTTGTGCAGCACCGTCGTTGAGCAGTTGCTGGCAGCGCTTTAAGGCATCCAAATGGCGGCGGCGGGCACTAAACCCCCCTTCTAAAGTGGCTTGATAACCGACAGCCAGCTTAAGCTGCTGGCGTAATAAATCGAGGCCAAGGCGGTGTTTGGCACTCAGATAGATGCAGTCGACGCCTTCGACTTGGGTGAGTTGGGGCGGCCTGTTGGCTAGGTCAATTTTATTGCGCACCAAGGTAATCTGTTGTGGCATGCTGCTTTCACCCATCAATTTAAACCAATGTTCTGCGGGTGTAGCGGGGTCTTGTGCGTCCTGTAATAACAATACCTGATCGGCGTCGGCTATGGCTTTAAGGGCCCTTTCTATACCTATTTTTTCCACCGTGTCTGGGCTTTCCCTTAAGCCTGCGGTATCGACAATATGTAATGGCAAGCCATCTATATGAATAGCTTCTTTAAGCAAGTCTCTGGTGGTGCCTGCGATGTCGGTGACGATAGCTCGGTCTTGGCCGGCCAGGGCATTGAGTAAGCTTGATTTGCCGGCGTTGGGCGCGCCCGCGATCACCACTTGCATGCCTTCTTGTAGCAAACTGCCTTGCTGGGCTTGGGCGAGCAGTTGATCTAGGTCCAGCGTCACTTGATCTAGCAATGCAGCAACCTTGCCGTCGGCTAGGAAGTCGATCTCTTCTTCGGGAAAATCTATGGCCGCTTCAACATAGAGGCGTAGGTAAATGAGGCCCTCTACTAGGGCGTTTACATGGGTAGAAAAGACCCCCTGCAATGAACGTAAGGCGTTGCGTGCGGCTTGCTCGGAGCTGGCATCAATAAGGTCCGCTATGGACTCGGCTTGGGCCAAGTCTAATTTGTCGTTTAAGAAGGCGCGTTCAGAAAATTCTCCAGGCCGAGCAATTCGAGCGCCCAAGTGAGTTAACTCTCGCTGTAACAAGTCCATCACTACTTGCCCGCCGTGGCCTTGAAATTCAAATACGTCTTCGCCGGTAAACGAGTCGGGACCTTTAAAGAAGAGGCTAATGCCTGCATCTATTTGTTCACCTTGGTGATCTAAAAAGGGGCCATAGTGGGCGTGGCGCAATTGGCCTTTGTTGTGGCTGAGTTGCTTGCCGTACGCCAGCGCCTTTGGCCCAGACAGACGAATTATGCCGACGCCGCCGCGGCCCGGGGGTGTGGTTTGAGCACAAATGGTATCTTGGTCTGATTGCATAAGTAGACTGGCTCCGCAGCAAGGCTTTGAATTTTTGACACGCCGTAAATACACCTATGTAGGCTCGCTCTGGTCATCCCTGGCCAGTGACGGTCTAAAACTCAAAACCTTACTCCGAAACCTTAGGCTCCGTAGTATCGGCGATAATTACAAAAAAGGCCTCATTAAGAGGCCTTTGTATCATGTTTATGGGCTGCTGTTTAGTGCTTACGTGCGGCCATAGACTTTTCGATGCGTTTGGTAATCACATATTGCTGTGTAATCGACAAGATGTTGTTACATACCCAATAAAGTACCAGACCTGCAGGGAACCAAAGGAAGAATACCGTAAATACGAGCGGTAACATCTTCATGATCTTGGCTTGCATTGGATCAGTAGGTGCTGGGTTAAGCATCTGCTGAATAAACATGGTGGCGCCCATGATCACTGGCAAAATGAAGTAAGGGTCTTGTACCGACAGATCCTGAATCCACAAGAAGAACGGGGCGTGGCGTAATTCAACGGTTTCCATCAACATCCAGTAGAGGCCGATAAATACTGGCATTTGAATGATGATTGGGAAGCAACCGCTGAGCGGGTTGGCTTTCTCGCGTTTATACAGCTCCATCATGCCCTTGGACATTTTGGCACGGTCATCACCGTACTGCTCTTTAAGCTTGGCAATTTCTGGTGCTAGAGCACGCATCTTCGCCATAGAGCGATATGAAATAGCTGATGGGTAAAAGAAAAACGCTTTTACACATAAGGTCACTAGGAGGATGGCTACACCCCAGTTACCTACAAACCCGTACATGATGTCTAGCAGTAGGAACAACGGCTTAGAGATCCACCATAACCAACCGTAGTCCACCACAAGGTCAAGGTTTTCTGAAATTGCTTTTAGGTCGGCCTGAATCTTCGGGCCGGCATAAAAGTCGGCAGAGGTGGCGCCCGATTGACCTGCTTGTAGTTGAAGTGCGGGGCTCACAAAACCGGCAATGTAGCTGCCTTTGCTAACGCGAGTGCTGTAGTTGTGCTGTTGTTCTGGGTTAGGTACCCATGCACTTACAAAGTAGTGCTGCAACATGCCTACCCAACCACCAGGGCCACTACGCTTAAAGTTAGCGTCATCCATGTCGTCAAAATCGTAACGCACGTATTTGTCGTCGGGGAAGGAAAAGGCGGGGCCTAAGTAGGCCGACATGCCCATGCCGCCAGTGGCGCTAGGGTCTGCAGAGCGGTCGCGTTTGATTTGGCCAAACAGGTTTGCAGACCAAGGCTGGTTACCGCGGTTGTCTACTGCATAAGTCAGATTAACTAAATGGCTACCACGGTTAAAGGTGTAGATCTTATTAATCACCGCACCCGTGTTATCCGTAAGGCTGAGCACCACTTCCAATGATTGTTGACCATCTAACATGGTGTAGGCTGTTTGTTGAGCCTTAAAAATGGGGCGTGACTTAAGGTCTGTACCGTTAGCACCTATAAGCCCACTTTGAGCCACGTAAGTGCGGTTTTGGTTTTGTTCCAGCAAGGTAAATGGCACATCAGGATGATCCATTTCTGCCAAATAGTTGGCTAAAGACGCCTGAATGATGTCGCCACCTTGGGTGTCGATCACAACTTGCAAGGTATCCGTGTTGACTTCCACCAGTACACCGGCGCTGGCATTGGCTGCGCTGGTAACCGTAATGTCAGTATTGTTGTTTGACACATCTGCGGCTACGGCAAAGTCGGTGGTAACTATGTCGGTATTGTAGGCAGAAACACTAGTAACCTGCTGGGGTGCGACGGCGTTGGTGCCGTAGTCTTGGTTCCATTGCAGCACCATCAGGTAAGAAATGATGGCGATACCGGCAATCAGAATAATGCGTTGAAAATCCATAGAAGCAAATCATCGTTAGTTGGTAAAAATCCAACAGTGATTATAGAGCCTGTGCGCGTGTTGGCAATGGGCTGGCATGGGTGGATGCCTAAATCTAGCTGGATTGTGCGGTTTTTTTACGTAATCTTGCCCATTGCTTGGTAATTAACCGATGTAGCGCGGCATTATCGAGTTCGCCCAAGCCCTTGCGTGATAAAATCACTAGATCCAAAGGCGGGGAGAATTCGTTGTCTTGCGTACAAAGGGTTCTAAAACTATCTCGTATAACGCGCTTAACGCGGTTGCGGTGAACAGCTAGTTTTATGCCTTTTTTAGCAATTACCAATCCCAGACGGGAGTGATCTTGTAAACTTGGGCGGGACAAGATCAGTAGGTGCTGATCCGAAACTTTGAAGTCAGCTTGATCAAAGACCCTTCGATAATCCCCGGCATTCAACAGGCGCCGCTGCCGGGAAAAGTCGAATTCAGTCATACGCTAAGCGTGCAACAGTCGTTTAAGCGCTTAGGCTCTTACGGCCTTTGGCGCGACGTGCGTTGATTACGGCACGGCCGCCTACAGTTGACATGCGTGCACGGAAACCGTGAGTGCGCTTGCGCTTTAGGACGCTAGGTTGAAACGTTCTTTTCATGATCGGTCTCGCAAAATAGTTGTATAGGCCAAAAGTTTGGCATTGAAAATCTAGCGCGTAAGTATATGAGATAGCGCTACCTAAGGCAAGCCTGTTTCTGAGTTAATTATAAATTTAGTGTGGTTAGTCACTAAATCGCACTTCGCCTGTGGATAACTTTATCCACTTGGTGATAAAATAGGCTTCTTTAGTCGCTATTATAAGCTATTCCCATGGCGCAGGCGATTGTGTATACCCTAAGTGTTGGTTCGGGTCCTATTTAAGGCGTTATTAAATTTATGTCGCAAGCGGTTTGGCAACAATGTTTGGCGTGTCTTCAAGACGAATTGCCAAGCCAGCAATACAATACTTGGATCCGCCCCTTAAAGGTTAATGAGGCTGATCGGGTGATTCAGTTATTGGCACCTAACCGGTTTGTGCAAGATTGGGTTAAAGATAAGTATTTTTCTAGAATTCGCCAATTGGTCGCCGACTATGCGACTGACGATACCCTTAATGTAGAGTTGCTCGTGGCGCCACCCAAAGGCGCGTCTAGTGGAGCCATCATAAACCACTCCAGGCCTACGCCTCGCTCTAGTATCCACAGCCAGCCACCCGCAAGTGCTGCACCCGCGCAGCCGTCTACTATTATCCAAACACCGTTCAACCTTGAGCCTGCCACCCAGAGGGTGGTTCAAGTCGAAGGCTCGGTAAGGCATCAGAGTTACCTTAACCGCGCGTTTACCTTTTCTAGCTTCGTGCAGGGCAAGTCTAATCAATTGGCTTTGGCGGCGGCTAGGCAAGTGGCGGAGAACCCTGGCAGTTCTTATAACCCCTTATTTCTATATGGTGGTGTTGGTTTAGGTAAGACTCACTTGATGCATGCCGTGGGCGCTGCGCTTTTAGAGCGTAACCCTAATGCCAAGGTGGTCTACCTTCACTCTGAGAGGTTCGTAGCTGACATGGTTAAAGCCTTGCAGCTAAACGCGATTAACGATTTTAAACGATTTTACCGTTCCGTTGATGCCTTGTTGATTGATGACATACAGTTTTTTGCTGGTAAAGAGCGCTCGCAGGAAGAGTTCTTTCACACCTTTAATGCCTTGCTCGAAAGTGGCCAGCAGATGATCCTTACCTGCGATCGCTACCCTAAAGAGATTGCGGGCTTAGAAGATCGTTTGAAGTCGCGCTTTGGTTGGGGCTTAACGGTTGCGGTTGAGCCGCCTGAATTGGAAACACGAGTCGCCATATTGATGAAGAAAGCCGCCGAGGGTGGCATTGTCCTACCGGAAGATGCGGCCTTCTTCTTGGCCAAAAAGATTCGATCAAACGTGCGTGAGCTAGAAGGCGCCTTAAAGCGTGTGGTGGCCAATTCTCATTTTACTGGAGAAGCTATTTCTACACCCTTTATACAAGAGTCCCTGCGTGATTTATTGGCCTTGCAAGACCGGCAGGTGAGCATTGATAATATTCAAAAGACCGTAGCCAACTATTACAAGATTAAAATTGCTGATATCTTATCAAAGCGTCGCTCGCGTTCTGTGGCAAGGCCTAGGCAAGTGGCTATGGCATTAGCAAAAGAATTGACTAATCACAGCTTACCAGAGATTGGTGATGCTTTTGGCGGGCGTGATCACACCACGGTGTTACATGCATGCCGAAAAATTAAAGAATTACGTGAAACCGACCGTGACATTCACGACGATTATGATAACTTATATCGCTCACTTACAGTTTAGTAGACCGTTTACCGAACCTAGGCCTTAACAGGATTGAAGTATGAAATTTACCATTAGCCGAGAAGCCTTTCTGAAACCCCTCGTTCTTGTTGCAGGTGTTGTTGAGCGGCGTCAGACCTTGCCCGTACTTGCCAATATATTGGTGGTGATTGAAGGCGACCAATTGACACTCACAGGTACCGATTTAGAAGTGGAGCTAGTGGGTAGAGTAAGCCTAGATCAGGCTGGCGAAGACGGTAGTGTCACCATCCCTGCCCGTAAGTTGATGGATATCTGCAAGTCCTTGCCTGATCATGCGATGATAGAGGTCGCACAAACGGATGAGCATGTTGTAGTCCGTTCTGCGCGTAGTCGATTTAAGTTATCCACATTGCCCGCAGCCGACTTTCCTAATGTTGAAGATAGTCCAGAATCATTTGAGTTTGAAGTGCCGCAAATGGCCCTCAAGCAGTTGGTTGACCAGACCGGTTTTGCCATGGCGCAGCAGGATGTGCGTTACTACCTTAACGGCATGTTATTTGAAATAAAAGACGCTCAGTTACGTACAGTGGCCACCGATGGACACCGGCTAGCTACTAGTTGCATGCCGGCAGGTTTGCCCGATCAGGCGGCCCAGCAGCTCATCGTACCGCGTAAGGGTGTGTTGGAGTTGGCGCGCTTGATGACCGAAGAACACGGCACCGTGAGATTGGTGATTGGTGCAAGCCACATCCGTGCCTTTACCAGTGAATTCATCTTTACTTCTAAGCTTGTTGATGGCAAGTTTCCAGATTATGAGCGCGTTTTACCGCGTAATGGCGACAAGATCGTTCTAGTTGATCGATTGGCAATGCGTGGTGTATTGAGCCGTGCAGCCATCCTTTCTAACGAAAAGTACCGTGGCGTACGTATGACCGTAAGCGATACTAACTTGCAAGTAGTGGCTAACAACCCAGAGCAAGAAGAGGCTGAAGAAAGTTTGATGGTTGACTACCAAGGCGCGCAAATTGAAATTGGTTTTAACGTTGGTTACGTGTTGGATGTACTTAACGTGCTTCATAGCGATCAAGTTAAAATGACCCTGAGTGACTCCAACTCTAGTGCTTTGTTAGCCGATGGTGGTAACGGTGCAGCCCAGTATGTCATCATGCCGATGCGCCTATAAACGGGCTCGTTTTGGGTGGTTAATGGGTCTTCAATTGGGCATATTATGATGAGTTATGCACAGCTTATGTCTAATGTTATCCACAGGCCGGCAGGGTTATGTCTGTTCAACATTTAAGCATTCAGCACTTGCGAAACCTTGATCATGTTGATGTGAGCTTCGGTCCTGGCATCAATTTGTTATATGGCGCCAACGCGAGTGGTAAGACCAGCGTGTTGGAAGCGATTCACATGCTCAGCCTTGGGCGGTCTTTTCGTAGCCTTAAGTTAGCTTCTGTAATTTCTCAAAATCAAACCGATTGCCTCTTGTTTGCAAAACTGCAAAACCAACAAGGTGTGCCCGTCGCGCTTGGAATGAACCGGCGTCTCGATGGGGATCATTCAATACGTCTTAATGGTGAAAGCCTAACCTCTACCGCTGAGCTTGCAAGCTTGCTGCCTGTACAGTTAATCGACCCTTCTAGTGCCAGTTTAATTGAGGGTGGTCCAAGCCTTCGGCGGCAGTATTTGGACTGGGGTGTGTATCACCATAATGCCGCGTTTTTTGGGCTCTGGAAGCAGGCTCAGAGGCTGTTAAAACAACGTAATAGTGCTTTGAAATGTGGTACAATGAG
>CBDUDU010000082.1:0-8831 GCA_965366045.1 uncultured Oceanospirillaceae bacterium | reverse complement strand
TGGTATATCTACCTCACCCTAACTGTCACTTGTGCGACTGCATATTGGTTGGCCGGCATGACTTTGTTTGATGCCATTACCCACAGTTTTTCTACCGTTGCTATCGGCGGTTTCTCTACCCACGACGCGAGTCTGGGCTACTTTAATAGTGCTGCTGTAGAAACCATTGCTATCATCTTTATGCTCTTGGCCGCGGTTAATTTTAGTCTGCACTTTCAAACTGCCCGCACCATTCGCAACCAACACTACAAAGCCAGCCTTAGTCACTATTGGCGTGACGAAGAGTTTCGCTTTTTCCTTAGTGTGATTGCTACTATTTGCCTCATTACCGTCGGCACCTTATGGCTCACTAACCATATGAGTTTTAACAACAGCTTCCGTCAAGGTATATTTGAAGTCGTGTCGATTGCCACCACCACCGGTTTTGCTACGGCAGATTTTGCCCAATGGCCCGCCATGTTAGCCTTTCTACTATTTAGTGCTGCCTTCATTGGCGGCTGTGCCGGCTCCACGGGCGGTGGCATGAAGGTGGTACGCGTACTCATCGTGTTAAAGCAGGGTCTTCGGGAAATACGAAGGCTTATTCATCCTAACGCCATCATCCACGTTAAATTAGGTTCCAGCCCTATTCCAGACCGAGTGGCTGAAGCCGTATGGGGGTTTTTCTCTGTCTATACTCTGGTATTCATCATTATGATGATTGCCTTATTAGGTACCGGTATGGATCAAGTCACCGCATGGTCTGCCGTAGGCGCAACCCTTAACAACCTCGGCCCAGGCCTTGGCGATGTAGCGCAAAATTACAGTGACGTTACTACAGTTGGAAAATGGATATTGTGTTTTTCAATGCTCTTAGGCCGGCTGGAAGTATTTACCTTATTGGTGCTCTTTACACCTATGTTTTGGCGCGGCTAGCTTATTATATTTATTAGTTTTTCCCAGCCTATTCACAGACTTATCCACAGGACATCAAACCATGCCTGACCGCTGGAATCAACGTTATAGCCTAGCCCAGGATATACCTCCGGTTAGTTATGGCCTCACACACTACCAACATTTGCTACCCACAAACGGTACTGGTTTAGACCTCGCTTGCGGCCTTGGTCAAAATTCTATTTTCCTTACAAAACATGGGCTTAGCATGCAGGCTTGGGACTATTCCCCGGTGGGTTTGGAGCAGATGTCACGCCATTGCACCAACCACAAAGTCGAGGTAAATCAACGTTGTATAGACCTTACTAATGCACCATGGCCAGACCTTAAATTTGACTTAATTTGTGTCACTGCCTACCTTGAGCGTAGACTTTGTCTACAGATCGTCGACCAGCTGAACCCAGGCGGCATACTGGTGTACCAAACCTTTAACCAAGTCACTCAAATTGCAGGCAAAACCCTGCCCAAGCCGAAGCGGCCGCAGCTCTTATTGGGCAAAGGTGAGTTGCTAGAATTGTTTACTGAGTTATCGCCACTGATTTACCACGATGAACAGCAACTCGCGTCCATAGAGCATCCGTTAGCAGGCAAAGCGCTACTCATTGCTCGAAAGCTTGGTTAGGCTTGATCTAACGTGTGCTTAAAACGACGGTATTCCCACTGATACTGCTCGGGGGCTCGCCTCACTAATGCTTCTACCGCTTGATTAAGGGCCTCCACGCTGTCTTCAATCGTTGCCAGCTGACATTGCTGGGTGATGTCTTCCAACTCTAAAGCAAAACCTTGGCTTGACTCTAAACGCCGTGCAAAACCGAGTATTATGCGCGTGTTTTTGGTATTGGCCAATTGGTTGGCTAAGGTCATAGTATAGGCCGGTTGATTAAACCACTGGCTAAGCATACCGGCACTAGGTGGGGGCTCTTGGTCTGGCAGGATTAAATTTACCTGGCCTTTGATGAGTGCGCGTTTTAGCTTCATCACGCCTGTGGCCGTAGCCGGTGCTAACTGCATACCCGCACGGCTTCTTGCTTGGTGTATGAGCGCATCTAAGCCCTGCAGCTTAGCGGGTTTGTAGAGCGCGGTAAGCGGGTAATGGTGTGCGGCCCAATTGGCAAACAACTCCCAGTTACCTAAATGAGGGGTGAGCAATATCACGCCCCCCTGAGCCTGGGCGCTAGTTAACTGCTCAGCACCGGTCACCGATTTAATAGACTGTAAGCCGATATCGCTGGTTTGGGTCCAGTTGATGCCCATTTCCAAAGCCGCATACAGTGTATGCCGCAGGCTTTGGCGTACTAAGTTTGCTTTGTGTGTGGGGTTAAGCTCTGGAAAACATCGCTCGATGTTGATTTTGGTTTGTCTATGACTTTGATTGGGAAAAATTAACAACAGAAAAATCAATGTGTTAGCAATTCTATGCAACCACCTAAGGGGGAGTTTCCCCAACAGGGTCAATGCACCCACGGCGAGTGATGATTTAAGGCGTTGAGACATAGTTACAGGTGCAAGGTTAGGGTTGATTACAGATGTTCATGATACCTTGTATAGGCTGCCTAGACGAGCTTTGCCCTCACGTGTGCCGAATAGACCCATGCCACACAGTGGCAGCTAGTGTATAATATGGCGTTTGAATCTCGCCTTGTGCACAACGCATTTGAGCGGCCCTCTTTTTACTTTACCTGTGGACTCAGTCGTGGATAAAACAACCGATACTAGGACCTTCCAAGGTCTCATTTTTGCCTTGCAACAATACTGGTCTGCGCAAGGCTGTAACATTATGCAGCCGCTCGATATGGAAGTCGGCGCCGGCACCTTCCACCCTGCAACGTTTTTAAAGGCTATTGGCCCCGAGAGCTGGAGCGCAGCGTATGTACAACCCAGCCGTCGACCTACCGATGGCCGTTATGGTGAAAACCCAAACCGGCTACAACACTACTTCCAGTTTCAAGTGGTCATTAAGCCCTCACCAGATAATTTTCAGGAGCTGTACTTAGAGTGTTTAGATCACCTAGGCATTGATACCCAAGTACACGATGTGCGTTTTGTTGAAGACAACTGGGAGTCGCCAACATTGGGCGCTTGGGGTTTGGGCTGGGAGATCTGGCTCAATGGCATGGAGGTTTCTCAATTCACCTACTTCCAGCAAGCCGGCGGCATAGAGTGTTACCCAGTGATGGGCGAAATTACCATTGGTTTAGAACGTATTGCCATGTATTTGCAAAATGTTGATAGCGTTTATGACTTGGTATGGAGCCGGGCGGCCGACGGCACCACGGTGAGCTATGGCGATATTTTCCATCAACAAGAAGTAGAAATGTCTACTTACAACTTTGAACACGCTGAAGTTGAGACCTTGTTTTGCAATTTTGATCACTATGAAGCCGAATGTGCTCGTATGGTCGAAGCCAAATTGCCACTGCCGGCTTATGAGTTTGTACTTAAAGCGTCCCATGTATTTAACTTGTTGGATGCTCGCCACGCCATATCGGTTACCGAGCGGCAGCGGTACATCCTTAGGGTACGTACCCTTGCCCGCAAAGTGGCCTTGGAGTATTACGCCAAGCGTAAGGCCTTAGGTTTTCCAATGGCAACACCCACATTAAGGGATGAATTATTAAAGGACGAGGACCAAAGCTCATGAGCCATGCCGATTTTTTGTTTGAGCTAGGTACTGAAGAGTTGCCACCCAAGTCGTTAACAGCCTTGTCTAACGCACTTGAAACTAGCATTATTAGCCAACTTAACGAGCTGGGTTTAACCCACGCCCAAGTGACCTCTTACGCTACACCTCGCCGTTTGGCGGTAACCATTAAGCAACTGTCTAGCCAACAGACCGACCGTAGCGAAAGCCGTCTCGGGCCGTCTGTAAAAGCCCCAGAGAAAGCGGTTGAAGGTTTTGCCCGCTCCTGTAAGGTGAGCCTGCAAGAGCTAGCTGTTGTTGACACGGACAAAGGCCAATATTACGAATTTGAGCGCCACATTAAGGGTTCAAAAACCCTCTCTCTGCTCGCCGATGTCATTGATAAAGCACTTGCTGGCTTGCCAGTAGCTAAGCGCATGCGTTGGGGTTCATCACGTAACGAATTTGTGCGTCCCGTGCAATGGTTTATCCTGAGTTTGGGTAATGAACTCATCGATACGAAGTTGTTTGGCTTAACCAACGGTCACCTGACTCGCGGCCACCGCTTTCACAGTAGCGGCCAATTTGCCATTCAATCTGCCAGCAGTTATGCACAGCAACTACGTACCGAAGGTCATGTTATTGTCTGCTTTGATGAACGCAAGGCCATGATTCGACGCCAGATATCTGAGCAAGCGGTTGCGCTTAATGCAACCGCTGTGATCGATGAAAAATTATTGGATGAAGTGACTGGATTAGTGGAATGGCCAGTTTGTTTGACCGGTCGGTTTGATGATGCCTTCTTACAAGTCCCTGCTCAGGCACTTATTTCTTCCATGAAAGAGCATCAAAAATACTTCCATTTTGTTGACCAAGACAGTGCCATTTTGCCACTATTTTTGACAGTCAGTAATATTGTCAGTAAAGATCCCTCCAAGATCATTGAAGGCAACGAAAGAGTGATTAGGCCTCGACTGGCTGATGCCATGTTCTTTTTTGATACCGATAAGAAAACCACCCTAGACAGCCGCAACGAAGCCCTTGGTAAAGTTGTATTTCAGGCGCAACTTGGCACGGTATTGGACAAGACGCAACGCGTCGCTCAACTCGCAGGCCACATCGCAACCTCTATAGGTGCTGACGTTAACTTGGCTCAACGTTCGGCTAGCCTTTGTAAGGCCGACCTCAATACCGAAATGGTGTTGGAGTTTAGCGATTTGCAGGGCCTTATGGGTCATGTGTATGCCCTTAACGACGGCGAAGACAGCACCGTTGCCGCTGCTCTTGAGCAACACTATTGGCCTAAGTTTGCTGGCGACCGTTTGCCACAAACTGACGTTGCTAGCGCGGTGGCCATCGCTGACCGACTAGACACCTTAGTGGGTTTGTTTGGTATTGGCCAACCGCCTACAGGCAGTAAAGATCCGTACGCTTTGCGCCGTGCCACAGTGGGCCTGCTGCGGATTATTATAGAAAACGGTTACGAATTGGACTTGGCTACCTTGGTTCAACAAGCCTACGCCCTGCATTCTGACTTATCCGTTGTCCAAACAGACGTAGAGCAGCAATTGCTGAGCTTTGTTTTTGATCGCTTACGTGCCTATTACGACGACCAAAACGTCTCTGTTGATATATATCTGTCGGTAATGGCTAATAAGTCCAACTCGCCTTTAGACTTTGATCGCCGTGTTCAAGCCGTAAGCCGCTTCCTTAAACTCGATAGCGCTCAAGCTCTAGCGGCCAACAACAAACGCGTCACCAATATTTTGGCTAAAAACGGCCGCGGTTCAGAACTACTAGACCCTGCACTACTCACTGAGCAAGCGGAAACCGTCCTGGCGCGACGTCTGGCAACTGTACAAGCAACCAATGCACTGGTCATTGCAGAGGGTAACTATGCAGATGCGCTTGAGCAATTGGCTCAATTGGCTGAGCCACTAGATGCCTTCTTCTCGGACATCATGGTGATGACTGACGACGAAGCCGTTAAAAATAACCGCCTTGCCCTCTTGTCTGCACTGCAGGTTGAGCTCAGCCGCGTTGCTGATATCAGTCTAGTAGCTCACTAACCAACCCTAGCGAGCCAATGTTTCACGTGAAACACTGGCTCGCTTAATCAACAGCCAAAAAAAGCCTCACTAGAGGCTTTTTTTGGCTGTTGAGAACCTAGAAATCGAGGTTGGCTACCCGCAAGGCATTTTCTTCAATGAAGTTACGACGAGGCTCTACTTCATCACCCATCAAGGTAGTAAACATCTGGTCTGCAGCGATAGCATCGTCAATGGTCACACATAACATGCGACGCTGATCAGGGTCCATTGTAGTTTCCCAGAGTTGCTCTGGGTTCATTTCGCCCAAGCCTTTATAACGCTGTACCGCCAATCCACGACGTGCTTCTTTTAACAGCCAGTCCAGACCTGCAGCGAAACTTTGGGTTGCAAAGGTTTTTTCACCGCGCTTTACATAACCATCTTGCTCGAACAACCCGGTCAATGCACCATTGAGAGCAGCAATGGAGCGATACTCACCGGAACTTATGAAGTCGAATCCAATCATAAAGTCGGCATCAATACCGTGTGTGGTAATGGTGACCATAGGCAAGTAGCCATCACGCTCTGGGTTAGTTTTGACCTGGCCGTCGTAGGTGGCAGCACCCACTTCCTGACCTTCTAGTTTCTCAAGTATCTGATCAATCCAACTGGCTACCTTATCCTGATCATGAAGTTCGTCAACAGCTAGTACCGGTGCATAGATCATTTGCTCAAGAATAACCGCAGGAATGATGCGCTCAACACGTTTGATGGTGGCCATTACCTGACGGTATTGTGTTGCCAGACCCTCTAGGCCGGTACCCGAAATAGCCGGGGCTGAAGCACTTGAGTGAAGCGAAGCGTTCTCCATGGCTCCTTGCAATAAGAAGCCATCAAGCGCTGGATCATCCTTTAAATACTGCTCTTGTTTACCCTTCTTAACTTTATACAAAGGTGGTTGAGCGATAAACAAATGACCATTTTCAATCACCTTAGGTAAGTGACGGAAGAAAAATGTGAGTAACAAGGTGCGAATATGAGCACCGTCAACGTCGGCGTCGGTCATGATGATGACACTGTGGTAGCGTAGCTTCTCGATGTCAAATTCGTCACGCCCAATACCACAACCTAATGCAGTAATGAGTGTGCCTACTTCTACAGATGACAACATCTTGTCAAACCGAGCCTTCTCAACGTTAAGGATTTTACCCTTTAACGGCAAGATCGCTTGTGTACGTCGATTACGACCCTGCTTAGCAGAACCGCCAGCAGAGTCACCCTCCACTAGGTATATTTCTGATAGCCCTGGGTCTTTCTCTTGGCAGTCTGCAAGCTTGCCTGGTAAACCAGCAATATCTAACGCGCCTTTGCGCCGCGTCATCTCACGGGCCTTACGGGCGGCCTCACGAGCGCGTGCGGCATCAATCATCTTGCCGATAATGGTACGCGCTTCTTGCGGATTTTCTTGTAAGAAATCTGATAAACAGCGGCCTAGCTCTTGCTCGACGGCAGACTTCACTTCAGAAGAAACAAGCTTATCTTTAGTTTGAGATGAGAATTTGGGGTCTGGTACTTTTACGGAAATAATGGCCGTTAAGCCCTCACGTGCGTCGTCACCAGAAGTGGACACCTTTGATTTCTTTTGTGCTGACTCCGCATCTATGTAGTTATTGAGGGTACGGGTTAATGCAGCTCGAAAACCACTTAGGTGAGTACCACCATCCCGCTGTGGGATATTGTTGGTAAAGCAATGGATACTTTCCTGAAACGAATCGTTCCATTGCAACGCCACCTCAACACCCACACCATCGGCATGTACAGTATTGAAATGCATACACTTGTTAATCGGAGTTTTATTGGTATTTAGGTATTCTACAAAAGCTGACACACCGCCTTCGTAGCAGAATAGCTCTTCACGCCCCGAACGTTCATCTTTTAACCTTATGGCAACACCGGAATTAAGGAACGAAAGCTCGCGTAGGCGCTTAGCCAAAATATCAAAATGGTATATGATATTGGTAAAGGTGCCTGGAGAGGCAGTAAAGGTACAGGTTGTACCCGTTCCTTCAGTTGTGCCGACTACGGCCAACGGGGCCTTAGGCACACCATGATTGTATATTTGCTCATGTACTTGGCCATTACGGCGAATAGTGAGCTTTAGCTCTGTAGACAATGCGTTAACAACGCTGACGCCCACGCCGTGTAAACCACCGGAAACTTTATAAGTATTATCGTCAAACTTACCACCGGCATGCAAAATGGTCATGATCACTTCTGCTGCCGAAACCCCTTCTTCTGGGTGAATATCAACAGGAATGCCTCGACCGTCATCGACGACCGTTACCGTATCATCAGACTGGATTGTTACACTGACTTCAGTACAGTAACCCGCAAGCGCTTCGTCAATACAGTTATCAACGATCTCAAACACCATGTGGTGCAAACCGGTGCCATCATCGGTATCACCAATGTACATACCGGGGCGCTTACGTACAGCATCTAGCCCTTTAAGCACTTTAATGCTGGACGAATCATAGGTGTTTTCGCTCATCAATTACTCCGAAATCATTTTCATAAAATGGGCCCCAAACCAGTTTTTAGTTTGGTGACACCTGTCCGTGTTTCACGTGAAACATTTTAACTTGTATATCTTCTGGCCAACAATCCGTTAGCTCTTTTGGGCCAACGCTGGTAACAAACACTTGCGTGTTCAATTCGGCCAACTGTCGGCATATCTCTCGTCGATGAGCCCAGTCTAATTCCGCCGCCAAGTCGTCTACCAAGAACACACACTTGCGCCCATGGATTTCGCTAAGCAACTTGCCCTGAGCCAACTTTAACGCGACCACTACCAATTTTTGGTGACCACGCGATAAACGCTCGGCCGCATTGACGCCATTGAGCGTTAACTTAATATCTGCCCGCTGAGGCCCTCGTTGCGTGTAACCTAAGTGCAGGTCCCGCTCGAGACTCTCATCTAGAATGTCAGCGTAGGCTCGATTTGTGGTCCAACCGCAATAGTAGCCTAACTTCAAATCCGGCAAGTCTACCAAGCCAGCAAGGAGCTCAAAGAACATCGGCTCAAGCAGCTTTAAATAGGCCTCTCTGAGGCCATTTATCTGTTCCGCGACCTGCACCAAGCCAGGGTCAAAACTAGCCCTTACAGAGGCGCTCATTGTACCACATTTCAAAGCACTATTACGTTGTTTTAACAGCCTCTGAGCCTGCTTCCAGAGCCCAAAAAACGC
>CBDUDU010000081.1:0-9309 GCA_965366045.1 uncultured Oceanospirillaceae bacterium | reverse complement strand
ATGATGGCTGCGCCAATATGGGGTTCTGCTGCACAAAGGACACCGATTAAGCGCGCTTCTTTAGGTGCATTTTTAAGCGCTGTCTGACCTATAAAGTCACCTTTTTCTTGATCCACAAACATGCCTAGCCCAACGTCGTAAGGTGTGGTTGAATGATCAAAATCTGAACCAGCATTCAGAATACCAGCTTCAATTCTGCGTATATGCATTGAGTCTAGTCCAAAGATGTCTAAACCATAGGGCTCACCAGCCTGCTTTAAATGCTGCCACAAAGCATCTGCATCATGGTGAGGCTCAGTGTAGAACTCCCAGCCTAACTCATTGGTATAGCCTGTACGAGTAATTACTAGCTCCTGCCCCCCAAACTTAACCCGAGCCATGGCAAAGTAGCCAAATGGATCAGGCATGCCATCGTCACTTGCGGCCCCTAGCACTTTCATAGCGTTGGGGCCTTGGACCTGAGATATGAATATCTTAGGATCAGTTATTTGAACGTCTAACCCTACTGCGTGGGATCTGGCCCAACTGTAAAAGTCACCATCGGCCTGACCATACCAGAAACAGTCTTCAGCGAGTCTCAATAAAATACCATCGACCAACAACCCCCCGTCTTCATAACAGGCTAGTCCATAGGCACAGCGCCCAATATTTAGCTTAGTAATGTCCTTGGTGAAGAGTTTATCAAGCAAACGTTCTGCATCAGTCCCCTTGAACTGAAGAGGCAGTTCCCCTGTGTTTAACACGGCGACTTTTTGACGCAAGAGCCAATAGCCATCTATGGTTGATCGATGATCAAAACAACAGGCCATTAAACGGCGGTTATACACGCAATAATGAGGCCCCAGTGGACGCTCAATTTCATGAAATCGATGGCGTGTTAAACCAAAATCCCAACCTGCACCGGCTATAGTGGTGACTAAATCTCGTGAATTACCGTCGCTAGAAGACATTTCTGAGTTCCTTCTAAGTCAATTTATTTTCGTTGTAATTTAGTTAACTTAACGCTGCGATCACCAGCTTCTGGAAGTGGTGTACACCATGCTCACTTAAGTGGCTGCGCTGATTATCCACCACAAACCGGCCTTGATGATAGGATAAAGAATTTAGGCCTTTTTGTACGCTTTCACAAAGGCCGATATCTTCTGGCTGTAACACTTCGTCAAGGTAGGTTATCGCTTCCTTTGAGGCTCGATTTAGCTGGCTGCCTAAGCCATACCAATCGAGTGTTTCGTGACATTGTGACAAACCGTCTGGGTGCATTTGTAACATGCTTATATTAGCTTCGCTCGGCATCACCCAGCTTACACTTACTTGAAGGGTGGGATTTGCTACTTTTCACGTGCTATCCCTGCAGATTTAACAAGCCATTACAGCAAGCCTCGTGTGATTCAATCTCTACTAGTCGAAGACATGCCCAGCATTCATCACAATCACTCACCGGCCTTTTGGCAGCAGGTGGAGAAATCCTTACCTAACTACCGTAATTGTCGTGATTGGTTGAAGGTTAATGGACAAGCGCTATGAATACGGTGGTTTACTTTTTACATACTGTTTCATAAATAGTTGCGTAATTAGCTGATGCTGTTGAATAAAACATCGCCTTTTCATTATTTCCTTGTTTCCACTGTTTATCTGCAAGATCAAGGAAAGTTCCAATCGCTTTGTGAAGTTCTTGGCAAGTTTGTTTCGGGTAAGTGTTTATTTCTGTGCACGCGCCAGCTGTGTTAGTAATCAATAAACTGATTGTTAAACATGTAATAAATTTCATAATTTTATCTTCTAAAAAAAATTAAGTTAACTTCCTTTCAGAGGTAGAAGGAGACTTTGCATGATCACGTTCTCAATAATCACCTTAGCTAATAATACCTTAAATGCACGGTCAATGTAGTGGTACAGTGAATTTGGCCACCTAACAAGAGATGTTATGATCATCTCTGATCAATTAGGTGAGCCAATGAAAAAACGTACAAGACCTACTTTCAGCCCCGAATTTAGACTAGAAGCATCTCAGTTAGTGGTCGATCACAATTACACAGTCATTGCTGCTGCCAAGGCCATGAATGTGGGCATTTCCACCATGGCTAAATGGGTGGCCCAGTTAAAGCAAGAGTGACAAGGAAAATCCTATGCGGCGGCTACGCCCATGACGCCGGGCCAATTCAAAATTTGTGAATTGGAGAAACTAATTGCACGTATTGAGATGGAGAAAGAGATTCTAAAAAAGGCTACCGCGCTCTTGATGTCGGATTCACTGAACAGCTAAAGCTGGTTCGTCGACTTCAAGGGAACTACCTGATTACAGTGCTCTGCGAGCAGTTTAATGTCTGCCGCAGTACGTATAAATACTGGCGTGGTCGTCGAAGCGTAATCAATGCTGACAAGATTAAGCTCCGCGCACTCGTCAGTGAAAAACATAAGCTGAGCAATGGCTCTGCTGGCTCAAGAACCATTGCTGCCATAGTGCCTCAGGATGGCGTTGATTTAAGCCGCTATCGAGCTAGGCGGCTAATGAAAGACCTAGGGCTAGTTAGTTGCCAGCTACCTAAGCATGCGTATAAGAAGGCTCTGAAGCCCCTTGTGGCTATACCTAACCACTTAAGTAGGCAGCTCGATGTTAGTGCACCCAATCAGGTCTGGTGCGGCGATGTGACCTATATTTGGACTGGGCAGCGCTGGAGCTACTTAGCGGTTGTTATGGATTTGTTTTACCAGGCCTTCCGTAAGTTTGGTCAAATGCTGCAAGATCCAAGTGACCTAATGACCTTTCCTCTTAACGCGGGTGAGTGTATCGTGTTAGACAACCACCGCATTGCCCATGGGCGTGCTTCCTATTTAGAGGGCAGTGGCGCTAGGCATTTGCGTGGTTGTTATGTTGATCGCGGCGAATTACGTAGCGCTTATCGTGTATTACGGCGCCAGCATCCTGCGGCGGCCGACACCATCGCATGGCCTCAAGCAGACGAACCAGCCTTTGCAGAAGTGGGTTAGGAGCAGATTAATGACATTAGAAAACCAATTACGCATCGACTTGGCGGCGGCCTTTAGGTTGATCCATGAGTTAGATATGCATGAGTCGGTTGCCAATCATTTGAGTGCTGCAGTGTCGGCAGACGGCAAGCAGTTTCTTATGAACCGGCGCTGGATGCATTTTTCTAATGTCACTGCCAGCAACTTACAGCTGCTCAACAGTGACGACTACAGCATTATGCACACTGACCAAGCGCCAGATGCATCGGCCTGGAGTATCCATGGTAATGTGCATCGCACACTGCCCGAGGCAAAGGTGGTCCTGCATTTACACTCCACTTATGCAACGGTGCTTTCAACCCTGAAAGACCCACGCATCCTTCCCATTGATAACAACACCGCGGGCTTCTATGAGCGTATTGCCTACGACACTAATTTTGGCGGTATTGCCACCAGTGACGAAGAAGGTAAGCGCATTGTTGATACCTTTGCAGGCAAACAAGCACTGATGATGGGCAATCACGGCATTACGGTAATAGGTGAAACTGTGGCCGAAGCATTTGAAAGTTTGTACTACCTCGAAAAAGCCTGCAAAACCATGGTCCTGGCCTATTCCACAGGCCAAGAACTCAATGTGCTTCCCCACGAATTGGCCCTAGAAACAGCCCAGAGCTGGGATGAGTTCCGCGGCGCATCAGTGGCCCATTTTGAACAGTTAAAACAAGGTCTAGACTGCAAGGGAAGCGATTACCGAGATTGATAATGGTGTGGCTTGCCTTGCCTAGTTTTTCTAGACGGTGTTTGATATTAAGGTATCTGAGCTTTGCCTGATTCGGGGGTTAGATGAGGTGTTGCATATATTGACCCGCTAGTTCATGGCGCACTGCTTTGAGTATTACTTTAAAGCTAGTTTGTTGCGGCGGCAACCGACCTTGCATGGCCCAAATTTGGCATTTGCTCGACAAGGAGAACTGTTAATGCGATGGTTCAAGTCAATGTTCCAGACTTAGCGACGCTTAATATAGTACCAGCCGCCAGAGGCCATGATTATGAGCCAGTACCCCAAAGCAGATGCGTGTGCAGCCAACACTCATGAAGTAGAAAATACGCCGCCTATATTGGAAAACTATAATATGTTTTCCAGTGATGCCACCTTGCAACAAGCAGTAATGCGCGAAGGTGCGAAATGGGCAAAGGATAATCTAACTGCGTATGGCCAGCAGTGTGGTAGTGCTGAATGGATCTTGCGCGGTGTCGAAGCTAATCGCGTTAAGCCGGTACTCGACACCCATGATCGATACGGCAACCGCGTTGATCAAGTGACTTTCCATCCGGCTTATCACCAGCTTATGGCTGCTTCAAAAAAACAGGGCTTGGCGGGCTCTCCTTGGGCAGCGCCTAAAATTGGTGCCCATGTTGCTCGAGCCGCGGGTAACTATATGAACACTCAAGTCGAAGCGGGCCATGGCTGCCCGATTACCATGACCTTTGCTGCCGTCCCCACCTTGCTTAAGCAGCAGCAGATTGCCGAACAGTGGTTGCCAAAACTACTATCTCGTGACTACGATCCACGCAACATTCCAGACGGAGAAAAAAGCTCGGTTACCATAGGTATGGCAATGACCGAAAAACAGGGCGGCAGTGATATACGAAGCAACTCTACACGAGCTTACCCTATCGGCCAATCTGGCTCGGGTCAGGTATATGAACTTGTGGGTCACAAGTATTTTGTTTCCGCTCCAATGAGTGATGCGTTTTTAGTCTTAGCTAAGACAGACAATGGGATATGTTGCTTTTTAGTGCCGCGTTGGCGCCCAGATGGGAGCAAAAACCCGCTGCAAGTGTTGCGACTAAAGGACAAAATGGGCAATGTTTCCAATGCCTCTAGCGAAACCGAATTGCGTGGTGCAATGGGTTGGCTCATTGGTGAGGAAGGTCGTGGAATTGCCAATATTTTAGAAATGGTGGCGATGACCCGTTTTGATTGCCTAGTGGCCTCTGCTGGCAGTATGCGCCAGCATATGACGCAAATTGTTCACCACACTAGCCATCGACAGGCTTTTGGAAATTATTTGTGTAATCAACCTCTCATGCAAAATGTGCTTGCCGACCTTGAGCTGGAAACGGAAGCCGCAGCGCACATGGCGTTTAGGGTTGGCAGTGCCTTAGATAGGGCTGCCGCAGGTGACAAAGAGGAAGCTCTCTTTGCTCGAATTGCTACCGCTGTGGGTAAATACTGGGTCTGTAAACGCCAGCCTAACCACGCGTATGAGGCAATGGAATGTATTGGAGGCTCATCGGTAATGGAGAACAGTCTCATGCCTCGTTTTTATCGTGAAGCTCCTATTAATGCAATATGGGAGGGTTCTGGCAATGTGCAGTGTCTGGATGTATTGCGGGCTATACAAAATGATCCTGGATCATTAGAAGCTTTTATGGCTGAAACGGCTAAATCAGCTGGCCAAGACAGCCGTTTTGATGCCTACCTCAATGGTTTGAAAAGCGAATTTTCTTGTCTAGATAACATACAATATCGTGCCCGTAGTGTGGTAGAAAAAATGGCCTTGGTGTTGCAGGGTTCCCTACTATTGCGTAATGCACCAAGCGCAGTCGCCGAAGCGTTTATGGCAGGACGGTTGTCTGGTACTTCTGGCAACACTTATGGCATGCTGCCGTCAGGAGTAGACTGTGATGCTTTAATCGACCGTGGCCGGGTATAACCAGCGAGATGTGTGTGGCGTTAGCCATGGATTATAGGCCCTGCAGTTGTTAGACTCGGTAGCATAATAATTAAGGTCTATGATTTGTGCTCGAGTTACTTGTTGTTGATGATCACCCCATTTTACGCGACGCTGTGGTTGCCTCATTGCAGCGCCAGTACCCGCTCGCGGTGCTGACTCAAGCCGACAGCCTGAGCGCGTGTTTACATCACTTGCAGGCCGGTTTAGACCCGGATTTAATACTGTTCGATTTAAATTTGGGTGATCACCAAGGCGTATCGGGGTTACAAATAGTGCGTAAGCAGGTGCCTTACACACCCATACTGATTATTTCTGCTGAGCAAAATAAACAAGTTATACTCAACTGCCTTTCTGCCGGTGCCGCAGGTTTTGTGCTCAAATCACAACCCAGTCAAGCCCTAATGGAAGCCGTGGATTTGGTATTGGCTGGCAAAATTTACTTTCCCGACCTCAGTCAATTTTCTAATCCCAGCGCGGATCAAACTTTATTGAGTAAAGACGAGCTTAAGCAACTCACCAATAAGCAACTACAAGTGCTGTCGTTGATTGCTGAAGGCTGTGCCAATAAAGAAATATGTCTGCGTTTATGTATTGCCGAAACCACGGTTAAAACCCATGTGTCTGACATATTGCGTAAATTGGGTGTTAAAAACCGTACTCAAGCCGCTTTGGCTTTGGATAAGGACCTGTTGCAAGAATTGCTAGTTAACTAAGTTTTCTAGTACTCGCCTCAGGTGTCCTGGGCGAATGGGTTTGTTGAGTAAGGGGTGATTGGCGGCTTGAATGGCGCCTAGCACGGCCGGTTCACTGCTCGCGGTGATGAACAGTAAAGGGCAAGTGATATTCATAGTCTCCACCAGTTGTAAACCCGTCAAGCCATGGTCTAAGTGGTAGTCGACAATGAGAATGTCGGCCCAGGCGACACTGTCTGGGGTAATATCGTCTACTTGGGAATAACTCACCACTTGGCTACCCCAGCTTTCTAACAGCAGACCCACGGCTTGGCACACCTGTACGGAGTTATCGATGACCATGACTTTATGGGTAAACGGCACAATGCCAGCCATCGCAGTTGGGGTTTTAACCGCTGCCGGTGGGGCACATCGATTGATTGCCACACTAAAACAGGTGCCTCGCGCGAGTTGGCTTTCATAGCCAATGTCATGGTCTAGTATGTGGCAGAGCTTTTTAACGTTGGCTAAGCCTAAGCCCAACCCTTCTACATTATTGTGATTTTGAAGTTTGTGAAAGGCTTCAAATATCTGCCCTGGTCGGTCTTCTTCCATGCCAATGCCGGTGTCTATAATCTGAATTAATAGCTTGTTGCGGCGCCTTCTCACACCCAATAAAATTGTACCTGACTGGGTATAACGGATGGCATTGGTAATCAAATTGCGCAGCACTCGTACCAGTAGATTAACATCGGTCATCACCCAGCAGGAACTCATAGAGTACCGCAGCTGTAACCCTTTGCGTTGGGCGAGGGGGGCCGACTCGGTTGCCAAAGTACGTAGTACCTCATGAAGGTTGGTGGGCTGCAAGTTGGGTTTGGCTTGGTCAATGTCTTGGCGAGCGTAATCTAATAGACTTTGTAATAAATAATCGATATCGCTAATGGCATTGGCCACTGCGGGTAACTGCTGCTCGTACGCTGTTTGGCTAGGGTGCTCGATGAGATTGCTAACTAACAGCTGGGCGGCGCACACGGGCTGCATCACGTCATGACTAATGGCGGCCATGAGTTGGGAGCGGCTCGTATTGGCGTGTTGTAATTGTTGCATGGCCTGGTTTAAGGCAGCAGTTCGGTCGCGCACCGTATCGGCAAGAAATACCGAGTGGGCGAATTGATCATAGGCCGCTTGGCCGCTAGCACCCGCTTCAATGCGAGTGATCAAGGCCTGATTGATCTTGTTTAGGCGCACTATTTCCGCACTTTGTTGGGTTGAGTTATTAGTCATTGATGCTGCCAAAATAAACGCCGGTAAAGGTGTGGTTTAAATGGCTGCCGCCCATTTGCTCGCCGTAGGTGCTAAACCCCGCCATGTTATAGTTTTGCAATAGCACATTCATGGGTTGGTGGAGGTTACTGTGCTCTATTTCTAGGTAGCGCAAAATACAGTCGAAGGTGAGCACCAATTGCGGCGGGCCGATGTTTTGTTGCAACTGATCAAGCCAAAGGCCGGTTTGTTGAACCAGATTTTTAGGCGCGGCATCGGTGAGTACAACACCGAGCTCAATGGCAGAATAAAAGCTTAAACTGCCGTCTTCATGGGCCTGCTGTACGCTTCTAGCGTAGTAACTGTCGCCTATTTTAATGGTCAGGGGGTGCAGGGCAAACTGTAGGTTTGTGAGTTGATGCACAGGTAGATTACATAACCGGGCATACTCTTGGGCAGCAGGTAGGCCGTTGAGTTCATACACCCGCCGGTGAGCAGAATCGGCATGGGTCACCACCATTTTTTCTTGTTTTGGCTGTAAATGGTGATGGCTAAAGGAGCTAAACGGGTGTTGGGTGTTAATCACTAATAGTACTGCCGCATTGCGATAGAACTGACCTTGGTAGAAGACTTCGGTATGTTCAAAGTGTAGATCGTCACCCGCGGAGCCGCCTAACAGCGGAATATGGCCCAAAAAGGCATTAAGCACTTGGAGGAACTCTTCTTCGCGGATGGAAAGGCCATCCAATAAGGTTATTGCCAAGGTATTGTTATTGACCTCTGCAACACCGTGTTGGTGGCATTGGTCTAGTAGCTTGTCGACTAACTCTTGAGAGTCAGAAAGACTAAATTCGGCGATATTCTGAATCAAAGCACTGGCAACAAAATTGCCTTCAGAGGCAAAACTAACTGCAGTAATTGAATCATGGGCATAGCCGTTAGGGCTAAGTTCCCCAGCGCTGGTACAGCCAACAATGCAGGTGTCGGGAAACTGCTGTTGTAACGCTTCACCGAGTTCTTGCTGTTGATAATGTGTGGAACAAAAAAACAACAACAGTTGACTCTGATGTGGGCCTAATTGTTGGCCGATTTCGGCAACGGCTGAGGCCGCATTGGGCCGACAAGAGCTTGCAGAATAGATGGCCATGGCGTTCTCTAAGAGTTTTTACAAAGCTATTATAACGCCAAAACGAAAAACGGGTAGTGACCTTCCTTGGCCGACTACCCGTGGTGCTATGGCATAACGCTTGGGTTTAGAAAAACCCCAGAGGGCTAGTGCTGTAACTGACCAACAAGTTTTTAGTCTGTTGGTAATGGTCAAGCATCATCTTGTGAGTTTCGCGGCCAATACCCGACTTCTTGTAACCACCAAATGCAGCGTGAGCTGGGTAAGCATGGTAACAGTTAGTCCACACACGACCGGCTTGAATCGCACGACCCATACGGTAGGCGCGGTTCATGTCGCGGGTCCAAAGGCCAGCGCCAAGGCCGTACTCAGAATCGTTAGCAATGGCAAGGGCTTCGGCTTCGTCTTTAAAGGTGGTGACACTGACTACGGGTCCAAAAATCTCTTCTTGGAAAACACGCATTTTGTTGTCGCCTTTCATCAGCGTGGGCTCAATGTAGAAACCGGCCGATAATTCGGAACCAACGTCTGCCACACC
>CBDUDU010000080.1:0-9395 GCA_965366045.1 uncultured Oceanospirillaceae bacterium | reverse complement strand
TCTAAACTGGCCTTAGGTGATAAAGCCTTGCCTATACGATTTATGTACAAAACCATTCCTGAGCATGGCAATGACACCGGTTGGCGCTTATTTACCGGCTACGAAACGCCAGAGTTTATAGCCGAATTCGCCAATCTAGAACCGTTTCCCTTGGCGCCAATGTGTGAAGTGGATGAAAGCCTAGATAACTTGCTAGACCACAACGCCGGCACTGTTTGGGAGCGGCAACCAGGTCAAGAATGGCAGCAAGTCCACGACTTCGAAATTCCAGTAGAAGAAGTGGATGTCGATGTGAGCTAATGCGACTCAATTCCCAACAGTTCAACATCGGTGGTAAGTCTCCTCTTGTGGTTTTGCATGGATTATTTGGTGCCCAAGATAATTGGCGAGGCCAAGCCTTGGTTTGGGCACAAGATCGCCATGTCATTACTATGGACCTACGTAACCACGGCATATCTGCACATGATGTATTTATGGATTACTCGTCCATGGCTGCCGACGTAATTGAAAGCATGGATGCGATGGGGCTAGACAAGGTCGATTTGTTAGGCCACTCCATGGGAGGCAAGGTGGCTATTCAACTGGCTCTACACCACCCGCAACGGCTACGAAGTCTACTTGTGGCTGATATCGCCCCAGTCGCCTACGAACCACGCCATCAAAGCATTATACAAGGTCTCAACCAGATCGACTTGACCCACCTTAAGTCCCGCAAGCAAGCACTTGAACTATTAAACCAATATGAGCCGGACCCAAGGGTTTGTCAGTTTTTGCTTAAAAGCCTGTATAAAAATGAAGTAGGTGAGTTTTGTTTACGCTACAACCTAGCAGCAATTGAAGAAAACTATGCGGCGATCAGTGCCGCACCGCAAACCGCCGCAGGTGGAACTGGATATGTAGGCCCTACACTGGTCATAAAAGGCGCAGAGTCGGCCTATATATTGCCCCAACACCAAGCTGCATTTGAAACATTATTGCCCCACACACAGCTTAAAATAATGGCAGGTTGTGGCCACTGGTTACATGCAGAAAAACCGCAACTGTTTTGCCGGCTGGTGTCTCGCTTCTTGGTTAATCTCGGCTAATTGATGCGTATACTTATGCTCTCGGCCTATGATGCTCAAAGCCATAAGTATTGGCGTGAAGGGCTAGTGGCGCAGTTCCCACAGCACCATTGGACTCAATTAGTTCTGCCTGGACATCACTTTAGCTGGCGTATTCGTGGTAACAGTATGCAATGGGCCTTGGGCGAACGCGAGTGTTTAGACCAAAGTTACGACCTAGTAGTCGCCACTTCCATGGTGGATTTGGCCTCGCTTAAGGGCATGGTGCCCAATTTAGGCTCCATCCCATCCATCTTGTATTTTCACGAAAATCAGTTTCAATACCCACCTAGCCAAGCTCATCAACAACGTCACCTTGACCCAAAAATGGTGACCCTCTACGGTGCCTTGGCAGCCGACAAATTGGTGTTTAACAGCCACTACAACCAACAAAGCTTTATTGCTGGCGTAGACAGGCTACTCAGCCGCTTGCCGGATAAAATGCCGCTCAATGTGGCCCAGCTATTAGAGAAAAAAAGTACTGTGTTGGCGGTGGCGCTTAACTCGCTAGGCACGACGACCAGCTATGAGCCAATTTGGCCAGCACGGTCAGACCATCACACCCCGTTGAGATTGGTATGGGCTGCACGATGGGAGTACGACAAGGGCCCCAAACAACTACAAAACCTACTAAGGCAACTGGTTACAAGGGGTGTGAGGTTTGATTTGTGTGTTTTAGGTCAACAGTTTCGCCAGCAACCCGTTGAGTTCGAGCAAATATCCACTGAATTTTCTAGTCATATTGTTCAATTTGGTTATGCCGAGTCACGTCATCACTATTTAAGCTGGTTGGCTGGCGCCGACATGGTGTTGTCCACTGCGCTGCATGAGTTTCAAGGCATATCGGTACTAGAAGCCGTACAACTGGGTTGTACTCCTATTTTACCTAATCGCTTGGTTTACCCAGAACTGTTTGGTTTGGACTACTTGTATGCATCTAACTTAGAAGAGCCCCTCAAAGAGTCTGCCTCTGCGGCGATGCTGATCCAAAAACTAGGCCGAGCCAGGCAGCAAGGTAACCAAGTGCCTACCTCTGTACAGCACCTCACATGGCCGATGATTAAACCTAAATACGAAAGTTTATTTACCAGCGTCTGTTAAATCCTATTAGTGCCATGCACAGCGGAGGCGAAGCCTTTTGGATCTGTTGCAAGGGCACTGCTAGAACAAATAAAAGCATTGATCACCATCTGCTACATAAGCATGGTAAAATGACTTTTAGCGTTAATAAACAAATCACTGAGCCCAACAGCCATGACCCGTGCCAAAAAGAAGATGCCCGCCGTTTCCGGCGCAACCTTTAGCCCAAACAAAAAGACCAAACCTGCGCCAAAGCCGTTTTCTGCGACTAGTTATCAAACACGTAAGCAAAAAGGTTTAGCCACCAAGAAGAAGCAAAAGTCGGTGTTCCAACAACACCAAGAAGAGAACTAACTCTGTGGACTCTATAATCGACTACATCGCATCTGTGTTGTCCGATCAAGGTTGGAACCTGTTGGCCCTAGCGTGGTTTGTAGTTGCTGTACGGGGTTACCAGGCTTACGCTATTCGTGCCTCAAGGCGTAAAGACTCCTTAGCAGGGGTTCTGCACGCATACCGACAGCGCTGGATGATACGTATGATTGGCCGCGATATGAGGATGGCTGATATTGGTGCTGTGGCCAACTTAGAGCGATACGTAACCTTGTTTGCCTCGTCTAGCTTACTGGTATTAGCCGGTTTAGTTACCTTGGTGGGTTACACCGACGATGTGGTACATATAGGCACAGGTATTCCATTTTTACCGGCACAATCCGCCTTGGAATGGCAGTTTAAACTGTTTATTCTAACGCTCTTGTTTGTCTATGCTTTTTTTAAGTTCACCTGGAGTTTGAGACAATATGGATTTGCCACGGTAATGATTTCCAGCGCGCCAGTGGTGCATGGCGATATTTCTGACAACAAAGACCTTATGGATCACGTTAATCGCTCTGCCAAAATATTGTCTATGGCAGGCAATAATTTTAACTTTGGTCTACGGGCATACTATTACAGCCTTGCGGTGCTCACCTGGACCATACATCCCGCGGCATTTATGATCACCACCACGGCGGTGGTTTATATTCTCTACAGCCGCGAGTTTAACTCCAGTTCGCTTGCAGAACTCAAGGGTTCTAATGACTCGAAGAACCGTAAAACATTGGTAGACTATCATCTGATCTAACGTTTAAAGAGATAAGTTAGTTATGGACGAACAAAAACGTTTGGCACAGGCCAATAACTTTTTACAAATATTGCCCCATTGTAAAAAGTTAGCCATGAAAGTCATTACGGCCTCAGATGGCCAACTCACTCTAGAATTACCCTATAACCCAGAGATATCAGGTATGGACCCTGAAGGTTACGTACATGGTGGAATTTTAACTACCCTTATGGATACTGTTTGTGGTTTTGCCATTGCTTCAACCTTGCCCATCCCAGAATTTTGCCCGACCTTAGATTTACGCATAGACCACATGCGCCGCGCCAATAATAAGGGCTCTATCTACGCCTGGGCCGAGTGTTACAAAATCACCCGTAGTGTATGTTTTACACGGGGTTATGCGTATCAAGACGACCCCAATGACCCTATAGTTCACTGCGTAGCCACGTTTATGCGTAGTGGGAAAACATGGGGCGCGGGCGGTTTTGTGAAAATAGGCTCAAAGGAGGCGATCCTATGAACCTTAAACAGCTCATACAAACCTGCAAACAGCAGAGCGACTATAGCGCCATACTCGACTTTGTTCCTTATGCAAAATTTATTGGTGTAGAGATCGTTCAAGACGAGCAAGGATGGCTGTTTACCCTAGGTACTGATCCCGGCAATGTAGGCAATCCTATTTCGCCAGCCTTGCATGGCGGCGTAGTGGCAGGCTTTATGGAGGTCGCTGCTGCTTTGGCACAAATGCTTACTTCCCAAGAGCCTACGCTACCCAAAATCATAAACTTTTCTATTGATTACATTAGAGCCGGCAAGGTGAAACCAACCTTTGCCCGCTGTACTTTGGTGCGTCAGGGTAAACGAATCGCTAACGTTCACGTTACAGCATGGCAAACTAGCCATGACGAACCTATTGCCACAGCGAGAGCCCACTTTCTATTAGGTGAAGAGGTCTAATTAGTAGGTTAAATCCCCAAACGGCTTGAAATCGTTCAAGCCACCCCCATCATTGTTTCCGTAACCATTTTTACTCGCGTCTATTTTAAAAATTGCGCAGCCCATGATTTACGGAGAAACAACACGCCATGAGCACTGAAACAGAAAACGGCACCGAAACATTAGGTTTTCAAACCGAAGTTAAGCAGCTTTTACATTTGATGATTCATTCCTTGTACAGCAACAAGGAAATCTTTTTACGTGAACTTATTTCGAACGCATCTGATGCGGCTGACAAAATGCGTTTTGCCGCGGTATCTGATGGCAGCCTATATGGCGATGACAGTGATCTAGCGATTCGCATCAACTTCGATAAACAAGCCAATACACTGAGCATCAGCGACAACGGTATTGGAATGACCCGTGAAGATGTGATTTCCCACTTGGGCACCATTGCGAAATCGGGCACCTCTGAATTTTTGCAGAACCTAACCGGCGACCAACAAAAAGATTCGCAGCTAATCGGTCAGTTTGGTGTTGGTTTTTATTCTTCTTTCATCGTTGCAGATGAAGTTGAAGTCATCACCCGTAAGGCTGGAACAGACACGTCTGAAGGCGTTTCTTGGCGCTCAAAGGGCGAAGGTGAGTTTGACATTGCTCAGGTTGAAAAAGCGGGCCGTGGTACAGAAATTATCTTGCACCTTAAAGCCGACGAAAGTGAATTTGCCGAAGGTTTCCGCCTGCGTAGCTTGGTGCGTAAGTACTCAGACCACATTTCTATCCCAGTGATCATGATGAAAGAGCATTACGGTGAAGATGCGGATAAACAAGAGCCTGAAGAAGAAACCGTAAACTCAGCCACAGCCCTTTGGACTAAGTCTCGTTCAGAAGTCGAAGACGAACAATATCATGAGTTTTACAAACACATCTCCCATGATTTCCAAGAGCCGTTAACCTGGTCTCACAATAAGGTTGAAGGAAAGCTAGAATATACCAGCCTGTTGTACATTCCTGCTAAGGCACCGATGGACATGTATCAGCGTGAAGCCAGCCGTGGCCTTAAGCTATACGTTCAGCGGGTGTTTATCATGGACGAAGCCGAGCAGTTCTTGCCTATGTACTTACGCTTTATGAAAGGTGTGGTAGACAGCAACGACTTGTCTTTAAACGTGTCTCGTGAAATTTTACAAAAAGATCCCGTCATCGACTCTATGCGTGCAGCGTTAACTAAGCGTGTATTGGATGTGCTGGAAAAAATGGCCAAGAAAAAGCCAGAGCAATACGCCACCTTCTGGAAAGAATTTGGTCAGGTGATGAAAGAAGGCCCTGCAGAAGACCATGGCAATAAAGAAAAGATTGCCAACCTGTTACGCTTTGCCTCTAGTACAGATGACAAAGTGGAGCAAATGCACAGCTTGACCGAATACAAAGGCCGCATGCAAGAAGGCCAAGATAAGATTTACTATGTGGTTGCCGACAACCATAACACGGCTAAGAATAGCCCTCACTTAGAGATCTTCCGCAAGAAAGGCATTGAAGTCTTGTTGCTGTCTGAACGTGTAGACGAATGGTTAATGTCGCACATGATGGAGTTTGACGGTACCCAGCTACAAGACGTGGCTAAAGGTGCTCTAGACCTCGGTGAAGTTGAAGACGAAGCCGAAAAGAAAGAGCAAGAAGAACAAGCCAAGCAATACGAAGGCCTTGTAGAGCGCGTTAAAGGGTTGCTTGAAGAGCAGGTTGAAAGTGTTCGTATTACTCACCGCCTGACCGATTCGCCAGCCTGTTTGGTGGTCGGTGAAGATGATATGGGTCTGCAAATGCGCCGTATTATGGAGTCTGCTGGGCAAGCCATGCCAGCAACAAAGCCTACCTTTGAACTTAACCCTGAGCACCCATTGGTGGCCAAGTTAAACGACGAAGCGGATGAAGATCGTTTTGGCGAGTTGACCCGCGTATTGTTTGATCAAGCTCAGTTGGCTGAAGGAGGTCAGTTAGAAGATCCAGCGGCTTACGTTTCTCGGTTAAATAAATTGCTATTGGAATTGAGTGCTTAACTAAGTTCCAATAGTCTTTAAAAAGCCCTCGCTTAGGTGACTAGTCGGGGGCTTTTTAGTGGGCCAAACATTGACCATCTAGGGTACCATTGGCGCACAAGTCGGCAACCAACGTGCTGAGCAACGAAGCCACGGCCTGCATAGCGTGAGACGGTGCTTGGGTGGACAATTGCACTAACGAATGCACCCGCTGAATGGTTGGGTTGGTTATTTTTGCAGACTGCAGTTCTCCTAGGCGTAATTCTGCCGCCATTACATCTCGTGGTAAGATGGCGTGAGCCATACCATGGTGAGTCAAACAGCGTAATGAAAGCCCTGTATCTTGCTGGTATTTAATGTTCAAAGGCAGTTGCGCCTGTAGTGCAGCCTCATCGATATGATGACGTAAGTTAAAGCCTTTACTAGGGGCCACCAATGGCAGCTTCTGTAATTGAGAAAATTGGATGCAACCGTCTAGCGTATATTGCTCTACGTGTTTGCCGATAAGGTGAAGAGGCTCTTGGTACAAGGGGGTAACCTCTACTGACAGTAAGTCTTCCGCCCCTGGGATAATCGCCATATCGACTTTTCCCTCCATCAACGCTTGGGCCGCATGGGTACTCATTGCATCCGTTACACTGAGGGTAATTCTGGGGTACTGGGTTGCACATCGTTGCAGTAACGGCGCCAGTAGTGTGTAGGCTTTAGAGCCGTCTATCACCAAACGGACTTCGCCACGGGGCGAAAAAGAGTCTGAACTGACGTGGTCTTTAGCGGCCTCAACTTGGCGGGTGATAGTACGGGCGTGATCGATTAGTTTTGTGCCCGCACCGGTCAAACTAACGCCTTTAACACTACGAGTAAACAAGGGCACGCCTAACTCGGCCTCTAAGTTCGCCACCTGTAAGCTTAGCGCAGGCTGCGCTACAAATAATGCACGTGCTGCGGCCGACATGCTACCCGTCTCGGAGATGGCTAGGAAATACTTGAGTTGCTTAAGATTCATTTTATGCACTACTATCTATAAGAAAAAACTATGGGCATCCATAGTTATTATGTATTTTTTATATCACAAAAAAAGCTCTAGAGTAAACCTACATTAAATAATAAAAGGTGGAATTGATGTCTAAGGACTTCGCAGGTGTAGGACAACAAATGCAACCCATTACCGGCCCAGGAGTGTGGGATCGTAACCAAATTGAAGCTGACTCAAGCTGGTTGTTTCAACTGTCTGAGGCAACCTTACGAGAGCTTGATGTCGCGGTTAAAAAGCTCAGTCTTAGTGATACTGAGTTCTCAACACTGACGCAGTCAGATTTTAAATTGCCTTCGTTTAGCGATACCGCAGAAGCCATGCAAGAAGTATTGGGTTATGGTTGTGGGTTGGCTAAGTTGTCTGGGTTTGAGGTGGCTAATTACACGCTAGACCAAGTGAAGTTAGCTTACTTTGGCATTTCTCTACACTTAGGCATACCCGTGTCGCAAAGTTACCGTGGCGACTACATTGGTGAAGTGATTGATAAACAGGATCCCGTAGATCGCCGCCCATACCATAACGGTGGTGAATTTATTATGCACCGCGACCCAACGGCCGATATGACGGGGTTGATGTCGATTCGCAAGGGCAAAACGGGTGGTTTAAGCCGGGTTATGAGTGCAGCCACAGTACACAATGTTTTATTGGCGGAAAAACCCGAACTCATGTCGACCTTGTATCAGGGCTATCCCTATATGCGCACCACCCCTGACCGTGGCGACACAGAACTTTATACCCCTTATAAGATTCCGGTATTTAAGTTTGCTGATGACGGCGAATTTATTGCCCATTATATCCCTGGTTTTAGTGAGTTTTACCAAGAACGTGATGGTATGGCGAGTGATCATATTGAAGTCACTGCCCAGACCGCAATTAAAGACGTATTGTGGTATCGCCCTGAGTTATACTTGGAAACTATGTTACAGCCCGGCGACATGCAGTTTGTAAACAATCGTTTTCTTATGCATGCGCGCACCGATTATGAAGATTGGGACGAGCCCTCTAAATACCGTTTACTGTTGCGTATATGGATGCAACTCCCCGGTTTGAGCGTCGTGCCAGACGACATGCAGCACTTTATCAACCGTGATCGTGCCGACGGCGGTATCGCCAAATCCAACCCTAACTAATACCATTGGAACAGGCTCAATGACTGCAACAAAACAAGGTCTTGTACAGCTAAAAATGGTGTTTGGTGATCGCTACAGCGACAATGCCAATATCCGCCAAGAACACAGTGCCGCCGAGGGCTACGTCAGTGATGCCATACCCCAGGCGGTGCTGATGCTGGACACTACAGAGGCCGTTGCCACGGCCGTAAGTATTTGTAGCGAATACAGTATACCGGTGATCCCATTTGGAGCCGGCACCTCACTAGAGGGACAATTGGCGCCCGTCAATGGCGGTGTCAGTATTGATTTGACTGGCATGGACCAAGTGTTAGAGATTAATGCCGAAGATTTTGACGTTAAGCTTCAAGCGGGTGTAACTCGTGAATCACTCAATTATGAACTCAAGACCAGTGGATTGTTTTTCCCCCTTGACCCCGGTGCAAATGCCAGTTTGGGCGGCATGGCTTCGACTCGAGCCTCTGGCACCAACGCAGTGCGTTATGGCACCATGAAGGAAGTGGTGCTAGGGCTAACCGTTGTAACGCCTAATGGCGATGTGATCACCACCGGTGGGCGCGCAAGAAAAAGTGCTGCTGGGTACGATTTAACCCATTTGTACGTCGGTGCTGAAGGCACTCTAGGCATTATTACCGAACTTAGATTGCGTATCTTTCCTGTGCCTGAACAAATACGCTCTGCCGTGTGTGGCTTTGACACAGTGACCCAGGCTGCGCAGTGTGTGATTGAATGTATGCAGTTAGCCGTGCCACTGGCTCGTATAGAGTTGCTTAACAGTTGCCAAATGGGCGCCTGTATAAACTATTCAAAACTGCAAGATTTTACTGCTCAACCGACCTTGTTTATCGAATTTCACGGTTCTACAGCCAGTGTTGATGAGCAAATTGAACTGGTGGAGTCAGTGGCGCAAGAGTATGGCGCGCAAGACTTCCGTTGGGCCGAAACCTTGGAGCAACGTAACCAGTTATGGAC
>CBDUDU010000079.1:0-9938 GCA_965366045.1 uncultured Oceanospirillaceae bacterium | reverse complement strand
AAACAAATGCAGGCCAACAACAACGCCGACTACTACCAAAACTTGTTTCATCAATGCAGCCAACTGATGCAAACCATTGTGCAATGCCCCATTCCGGTGATTGCCCAAGTGCAAGGCGTTGCCACTGCTGCGGGTTGTCAATTGGTGGCCACCTGCGACCTTGCGGTTGCTTCACAAAACGCACGTTTTGCCGTATCGGGCATCAACATAGGTCTATTCTGCTCGACCCCAGCGGTCGCTTTAAGCCGTAACATACATCCAAAAAAAGCCATGGAAATGTTACTCACGGGTGAGTTTATCAGTGCCACCGAAGCGCAACAGCAAGGTTTGGTTAATCGGGTTGTGGCTTCAGAAGACCTGACTCAAGCCAGCCGTGATCTGGCGGCCATCATCAGCAGCAAAGCCAAGGTTGCTGTACGTACTGGCAAAGCCATGTTCTACCCACAACTCAACATGGACTTACCACAAGCCTACCAATTTGCTGCGGAGCATATGGTGTGCAACCTCATGACGCCAGAAACCCAACAAGGACTTGACGCCTTTGTGAATAAAAAACCCAAAGGATAAGTGTGCAAGATCTAATAAAAATCATTGATTTTGTAACAGAAATCGACCAACTCAAAGCCGTTCTGCGTAAAACTCGCCCCTTGGGCATGCAGCGCTATGAAAATTCGGCCGAGCATTCTTGGCAAGTGACGTTAGCGGCCTTGATGCTCAAAGACTACGCCGCTCAACCGGTTGATATTGACCGTGTGTTACGTATGTTATTAATCCACGACCTGTGCGAAATTGATACGGGTGACGTCATTGTGTACGAGGCAATAGGCAGCGAACACGAAGCCGCAGAAGCTGCTGCAACCGAGCGTATTCTCGGTTTATTACCCAACGGTATGGGTGACGAATACATTGCCCTATGGCACGAATTTGAAACCGCCAAGAGTGCAGACGCGCGCTTTGCCAAGGCCCTCGATCGAGCCCTACCCCTACTCCACAACCTCAATGACCAAGGTCATAGCTGGCAAAGCCACGGCATTACGGTAGAGCAAGTTAAAACCGTTAATGGTGGCCGTATCAACAAAGGTTGCCCACAGTTGTGGCAACTGCTGGAGCCCATGGTCGATGAAGCAAAAGCTAAAGGGTGGCTAAGCTAACAGAGGCACGATATTAGGAATGACCGCGTGGCAAACATAGTATCACCCACTAAAAACTGGTAAAATACGCCACCCATTTTTTGCTTCGTTTGGATTACCTTGATTACCACCGCTAACATCACCATGCAATTTGGCGCTAAGCCATTGTTCGAAAACATCTCAGCTAAATTTGGCAATGGCAATCGCTATGGTCTGATCGGTGCTAACGGTTGTGGCAAGTCCACCTTCATGAAGATACTCAGTGGTGAGCTCAAACCCACCTCTGGCAACGTTTCCTTCTCGCCAACCGACACCGTGGGCACCTTAAGCCAAAACCAGTTTGCGTTTGAAGAGTACTCGGTTATTGATGCCGTAATCATGGGTGATACAAAACTTTGGCAGGTTAAACAAGCCCGCGAAGCCATTTACAACCAGGCAGAAATGACTGAAGAAGACGGCATGAAAGTGGCCGAACTGGAAGTTGAATTTGCAGAAATGGACGGCTACAGCGCCGAAAGTCGCGCCGCAGAAATCTTAACTCAGGCTGGCATCGACGAGTCTTTCCATTGGGGTTTAATGGCCCAAGTGGCACCGGGCTGGAAACTACGCGTATTGTTAGCCCAAGCGCTATTTGCAGACCCAGATATATTGTTGTTGGACGAACCCACCAACAACTTGGACATTGCCACCATTAACTGGCTTACAGAAGTACTGAATCAGCGCCGTAGCACCATGATTATTATTTCTCACGACCGTTATTTCCTTAACTCCGTGTGCACTCATATGGCAGACATAGATTACGGCGAATTGCGAGTATACCCAGGCAACTACGAAGCATACATGGCGGCATCGTCTTTGATACAAGAGCAGCTACTTACGGCCAATGCAAAGAAAAGCGCCGAACGTGAAGAACTACAACAGTTTGTAGCTCGCTTCTCTGCCAACGCATCTAAAGCCAAGCAGGCTTCTTCTAGAGCTAAAAAGTTAGAAAAAATTCAGCTAGACGAAGTCATCGCCTCTAGTCGAGTGTCTCCCTACATTGGTTTTAGCACCCATAAAAAGCTCCACCGTCAGGCCCTTGTGTTAGAAAAAGTAGGTCATGGATTTGAAGACCTGCCGCTATTTAGCAACGGCGAACTGATTTTAGAAGCCGGTTCAAAATTAGCAGTGATTGGTGAAAACGGCGTGGGTAAAACCACCTTTTTACGTTGTTTGTTAGACCAACTCAAAGTCAATACCGGTTCTATCAAGTGGTCTGAAAATGCCGTATTAGGCTATTGCCCGCAAGACAGCAGCAGTGACTTTAGCAGTGACTTAACCCTGTTTGATTGGATGTCCCAGTGGCGCACAGCCAAACATGACGACCTAACCGTAAGAGGCATGTTAGGCCGCTTACTATTTACCGCAGACGATTACCTAAAGAAGGTAGACGTATGTTCTGGTGGCGAGAAGAACCGCTTGTTGTTTGGTAAGCTGATGATGCAAGACACTAACGTGTTGATCATGGACGAACCAACCAACCACTTAGATATGGAAGCCATTGAATCCCTTAACAAAGCCTTAAAGACTTATGATGGCACCTTAATTTTTGTTAGCCACGACCGCGAATTCGTATCTTCGTTGGCAACCCGCATCGTTGAAATAAAAGATCAACAAGTCGTTGATTTCCAAGGCACTTATGGCGAATATTTAGCCAGCCAAGCCGCAGCTATTTAGCAAACAATTGATTTAAGTCTGCAAACGCTTTGAATTCCAAAGCGTTGCCACTAGGGTCACTAAAAAACAAGGTCGACTGTTCTCCTGCTTCGCCTTTAAAACGAGTATAAGGCTCAATAATAAAGTCGACTTGGCCAGTCAAGCGGTGAGCCAACGCTTGCCAGTCTTCTAGGGTCAGCACCACACCAAAATGCGGCACAGGCACACCCATGCCATCCACACCATTCACATGTACCGGCACTTTACCGGCTTGCCCTAAGTGAGGATTAAGATGGGTGACCAATTGGTGGCCATACAGGTTCCAATCGATCCACTCATCACTAGAACGCCCCTCGCTTAAACCTAACAACTGCCCATAAAAGGCCCGTGATTCAGCAATATTTCGCACCGGGATTGCTAGATGGAAAGGCCGAATTGAGTAATTAGACATGGGCTTGGTCCTCAGGCTCAGTTAACGGCACGTTTAAAAACACACCAAACTCTTGCGCAATGTTGCAACTTACACGGGCATGCACCTTACCCTGCTGGTCGTGAAACGACTGCTTAGCGGTGGTTGGAAAAACCCCTTCATGCCAAATATTGGGGTGAATGTACAAGCCTTGGCTGCCATCACACCAGAAAGCGACAATTTTTTCTAGACTTAAATCGTCACCCGGCAGCGCCAAGGGCACCAAAAACGGTTGCTTAGTTAACGGATAAAACAACTGCCCACCGTCTGGGTGATAATTCATATGCCATAACAAAACCCGCTCCACTGCAGCTGGGCTGTTTTGAGCCACGTCCTGAGGGTTACAAGCCCACCCCAGCACATAATCACCACCGACTGCGTCATTGCGCCCTTTGAGCACTTGACCGTCCCAGTGGCTATGGAATATTCCGGCTACTGTGCCACCTTCGTCACCTGTACCTGCGTCGATAGCGCGCCAGCCTTGCGTTGGCCAACGCACAATTTCAATAGCCAGATCTTCGGGTTTGTCTACCAAGCAACCATAACCGGCTAAACTGTCTGCACTGGCTTTGATCACTGGCACATCGTGCCACGGCAACACCGCAGGCACATTGGGGCTTGAATAATCTACCACTTCTGAGTCGCTCATTTACTAACCTTTATAACAACGATGCACTGCAGCATTTTGCACCATCAGACGATGAGCTATACAGGTAAACCGCGGGCCAAGCGCTTGAAAAACAGGCGTACTAACATATTACTACGGCCAATAAGACGGGTCACTACCAAGATAATTTTAACCTTGCTGCGGGATATTTTTATTTGCGAACTGTGCTCAAAATCTGGTCGACGGTGAATGTTTTTTAAGGTCAACATGGCCATACCAATCGCCCACAAACAAAAGTTACGATAACCCTGCTCTGAGCTTGGCAGCATGAGCGTGTAACGCATAGCGTCCCGTAAGTGTGTATGGGCAATGGCCACAAGCTCGGTCACCCCTTGTTGAAATGCAACATCAGTACGCTGACTTGGCAAATCTTGTAACTCAATATTGTGGCGGCTAAACACGTCTTGCGGTAGCCAGCAAATACCTCGGCTTTGGTCCTGCCAAATGTCCTTGAGAATATTGGTCATTTGTAAACCTTGACCAAAAGACACGGCCAAAGGCATCAGCAACTCTTGGTGCTGCCGTACTTTGCTGCAGTAATCACAATACAGCAAGGTGAGCATTTCACCCACAATGCCTGCCACATGGTAACAATAATCGTTGAGGGCCTGTAAGTTGGGCAAGCCCGCATGGGGCTGGTGGCTTTGATAGTGCATCATACCTTGCACCATAGTGGCCACACATTGTTGGATAATCGCCTGCTGGGAGGGTTTGAAACTCACAAATAGCCGCATCATACGTTGGCTATTAGCAATTAGATCGAGCTCTGCTGCAGCCGTATCGTTGTCGAGTTGAGGCAGTAGCTCGCAAGCCCAATCATCAGCCGAACCATGGCCCACTAATAGTTGCGTCAACTGGTCGCTAAAGCTCACCTTTAAGGCTAACGCCAAGTGTGGATCATCTTCAATAGTATCGGCAATACGGCACCATAAGTAGGCATTACCCACCACCGATTCCAATTGTTTTGGCAACTGCGGTATGGTCAAGGCGAACGTGCGCGACACCCCTTGCAAGATGTAATCCTGATACTCACTATCGGTATAATTAGTCGAGTCTTGCAGCAAAAATCGTTTCATGAGTTAAGCTTAACCAATCGCCGCCAACAACCGTGCCTTGGTGTCAGCATCAGCAAACGAGGCATTCATGGCCATACGGGAGATATTGCGTAACTGCTCTAGATTTAAGCCAAAGTCCTGAGCCCCCGATTGGTACTCAGAACCCACGGTACTCGCAAAGAATGGTGGATCATCAGAGTTAAGGCTAGTACTAATACCCGCTTCAAGGATCTGGTTTAACGGGTGGCTGGCTAAGTCTGGGTACACAGACAAAGCAATATTGCTGCCAGGGCAAACTTCTAAAGCAATACCACGCGTGGCCAATTCTGCCATAAGCGCTGGGTCTTCAACACTACGTACGCCATGACCAATACGAGTCACCGGTAGATTGTCGATGGCATCCCAAACACTTTCTGGGCCTAATACTTCACCGGCGTGAGTAGTACAGGCAAAGCCCGCTGCTGCTACAATGTTAAAAGCCGGCGCAAAATCTGCTTGAGTGAACATGGACTCATTACCTCCCATACCAAAACCTACAATGTATGGATGCTGGTTATCTGCTAGTTGCTGGGCTACCACTACGGCTTGCTCTGGCCCTAAATGGCGCACACAGGAGATAATCAACCGACCTACAATGCCGAAGTCACGTTCTGCGTCGTCGATGCCTTGCACACAACCAGAGAGCATGTCGTCGTAGCTCATGCCTACCGCTGCGGCATGGTCTGGGGAGACAAAGGTTTCTGCATAAATAGTGCCTTCGTCGGCACATTGTTGCATGTAGGCGTACATAATGTCGCGGTAGTCTTGTGACTTACGCAGGCAAAAGCTGGCTTCATCGTAAGCCTGGAGAAACTCAACAAAATCGTCCCATGCAAACATGTCATCGGCAGTGAACAGACCATCTTTGAGGCTGATGCCATTACGTTGAGCAATAGTGCGCACTAAATCGGGTTGAATACAACCTTCTAAGTGGCTGTGTAGCTCAACTTTAGGAAGTTTTTGAATTTGGGTTTGTATGTGTTGTTGCATTAAAAATACTCTATTGATCAATTCAAAGTGCAGGCATCGCCATAGGCTAATGGTGCTAGGTTTAAGTGTTTGGCTATGGTTTGCCCCATGTCGGCAAAGCTTGCGCGTTCGCCAAGGTCAAGCGTTTTAACAGGAGCGCCACAATAGCGGCCAAAGAACACCACGGGGACGTGTTCGCGGGTATGGTCTGAACCGGGCCAAGTGGGATCACAACCATGATCAGCACTGAGCAATACTAAGTCTTGCGGCTCTAACTTGGCTTCAATCTCGGGCAAGCGCAAGTCAAACTCCTCTAACGCATTGGCGTAACCGGCGACATCGCGACGGTGGCCAAATTGGCTATCAAAATCAACCAAGTTGACGAACAACAAACCGTGTTTAACCTTGTCCATTTGATCCAAAAGCTGGTCCACCAAGGCCATATTGTTAGCGGCTTTAACCGTATAGCTAACGCCTTTATGGGCAAAAATATCGCCCACTTTCCCCACTGATACCACGGTACCTTGCTGATCTTGAATATGATCAAGCAACGTAGGGCCTGTAGGTGGTGTAGTTAAGTCTTTGCGGTTAGCTGTTCGCTTAAAATCCGCGGCGCAGGTGCCTTTAAAAGGCCGTGCGATCACCCGTGTGACATTAAGCGGATCTACCAGTTTTTTGGCCACTTCACACAAAGCATAAAGTCGTTCTAAGCCAAAACTGTCTTCATGGGCGGCAATTTGAAACACCGAATCAGACGAGGTGTAACAAATAGGCCAACCCGTACGCATGTGTTGTTCACCGAATTCCACCAATACGTCGGTGCCTGAACCGTGTGTATTACCTAGAGTGCCTTCGATACCACCTTGTGCCAGTAAATCTTGCATCAGATGTTGAGGAAAACAATCTTCCTGTTGAGGAAACGTCCCCCATTCAAACAGCACAGGTAAGCCACAAATTTCCCAATGGCCGCTGGGAGTGTCTTTACCACTACTCACTTCTACGGCGTGGCCATACGCACCCTCAATCTGGTCATGAGTCGCCAAAGGCAAAGCAACACTACGGCTGCCGACTGCGGCTGCACCTAAGCCCCATCGCAATAAATTGGGTATTTTCAAAGGACCTTGACGTTGGGCGTTATTGGCACGGCCATCTGCACAGGCTTCAACAATATGACCAAAGGTATCTGCATTTTGATCGCCATACTTTGGCGCATCCGCACTCGCGCCTAGGCCCAAAGAATCTAATATGATGATGATCGATCTGTTCATGCTGCGGCCTGTATAATTTCTTTAACCAGCCCAAGCGCGGGCGTCAATTGGCTGTCCAGTTGAACCATTTGCGGCAATTGTTGCTGCAGCATATGCAACTGATCACTGGTGCGCACATGAGCATAAGCTAAGGGCTGACCGACTTCTATGTATTGGCCCATTTGAGCCATATGAGTCAAACCTACAGTATGGTCAATGTTGTCACTTGCAATCGACCTGCCCGCCTTTAAACTCACCATAGTTAATCCAATTGACCGCACATCCATGGCGCTCACGTAGCCTGAATGGTTCGCCAATATCGGTTCTACTCGCTCCGCTTGAGGTAAGTAGTGTGCCGGTTTTTGCATCAAGTCGCTAGGTCCACCCAAGCCGGTGACCATGTTTGCAAACACTTGTGCTGCATACCCTTGCTGTAGCGCTAATTCGGCTTTACGTCTGGCTTGGGCAAGGGTGGACTCTACCTTGCTAATTTCCAGCATGTGCGCGGCAAGGTCTAGGGTCAGTTGAAGTAGCCTAGGGTCGGCTGCTGACGGATTAAGGAGGAATTCAATACACTCCATCATTTCCACTGCATTGCCCACACTATGCCCCAGCACCTGATTCATGTCGGTCACCAAACATCGAGTGGGTACGCCGGCACCTGTGGCCACTTGAGAAATACTCTGGCCTAACTCTTGTGCCATGGGCATCTCTGCCGCAAATGCTCCATTGCCAGTTTTTACATCCATGACTAAAGCATCCAGGCCTGCTGCCAATTTTTTTGACAATATAGAGGCGGTAATTAAGTCAATGGACTCCACCGTTGCCGTAACGTCACGGGTGGCATAAAAACGTTGGTCGGCTGGCGCAAGCTGGGCTGTTTGGCCAATAATCGCGCAGCCGACACGTTTCACTAAGGCCTTAAAATCAGTCTCATTAGGCGTGGCATTATAGCCCGGAATGCTCTCAAACTTATCCAAGGTGCCCCCCGTATGGCCAAGACCACGTCCCGAAATCATAGGTACATATGCGCCGCAAGCAGCAACAATGGGGCCTAGCATGAGGCTAACTTTATCACCCACTCCGCCGGTGGAGTGTTTATCTACCACGGGACCGTTAAGGTCCATGTTTTGCCAGCTGAGCACTTGGCCTGAATGCATCATGTGTTGAGTTAGACAGATACGTTCCTGCATGCTCATGCCTCTTTGAAATACTGCCATGGCAAATGCACCCAACTGAGCGTCAGATAGTTGTCCACTAGTGATGCCCCGCACTAAAAAGGCAATTTCAGCATCAGTAAGATCTAACCCATCACGTTTTTTACGGATTAACTCTTGTGGCAGAAAGGCGGCCGTCACGTTTGCGCCTCAAAGCCGTCAATAAAGGCTTGTAACAAACGTTCTACTGCATCAGTCGCCATCTTGGCGTACTCCATAGTCTGCTCATGGCTTAGCGGTGTCAGACTCATGCCTGCAGCGTAATTAGTGACAATAGATAAGGCACACAAAGGCAAACCTTGATGACGAGCCAAAATCACTTCCGGCACCGTAGACATCCCCACCGCTTGAGCGCCCAGCACTTTAAGGGCTCGAATCTCAGCAGGGGTTTCGAAATGAGGGCCACACATCCAAGCATAAACACCTTCATGCAGAGTCACGTTATTGGCCTGAGCAGCGGCCCGCATAGCATCGTTCAAACCCGGGTGATACGCCTGCGTCATATCTACAAAACGCTGGTTGCCTTGGGCACCAAATAATGGCGATACGCCAGTCATATTAATATGGTCTGTAAGCAGCATTACGCTACCTGGGCCAGCCTCTTCAACCATGCTGCCTGCAGCGTTGGTAAGGATTAAAGCATCACAACCCATAGCTTTAAAGGTTTCAATCGCAACTGCCATCACATCGGCTTTACCCTGTTCGTAATAATGGGCACGGCCTTGCAACACAGCCACACTGGTACCACCAACGTGCCCTAACACTAAACGACCCGCATGGCCGCCTACACCGGCTTGAGGAAAACCCGGCAAATCATCAAACCCAATAATTGCTACAGTGTCCACACGGTCGGCAAAAGACCCAAGGCCCGAACCTAGCACCACTCCTATTTGAGGTACAAAGCCGCTTGCAGCTTGATGAATAACGGCTAAACAGGCGTCTACCTGACTCATGACAAAAACTCCGGCCCAAATGCGTGGGGCAATAATTCTGAAAGTAATAAGCGTTTTTCAACGCCTTTGGGTGAACACAAAATCACCGGCGTATTATTGTCTGCAAACTCGCGTATGCGTTGGCGACAACCTCCGCACGGAGTTGCTCCTTGATCGTCTCGGCTCATGATATAAATTTTTCGAATACGCTGGTGGCCAGCCATTACCATAGCCGCAATGGCCGCAGTTTCGGCACAATGGCCTTGCGGGTAACTAGCGTTTTCTACGTTGCATCCAGCAAACGTTTGACCATTTTCTGTAACCACTAACGCACCCACTGGGTAGTTTGAGTATGGCGCATAGGCCTTGTCCATGGCTTGTTCCACAGCGTATACGCACTGTGATTCAAGGGCTTGATCAGTTTTTGTCATCTGTACATCCTTGTCATCGTTCTTTCACGTAGGCCGTTCCTACGGCTTTGGGTGGTATGGCCCTGCCTATAAATCCTGCCAGCAAAA
>CBDUDU010000078.1:0-10051 GCA_965366045.1 uncultured Oceanospirillaceae bacterium | reverse complement strand
TACCAAAACAAAAAGTTAGACATCGCCAAAACATCCGACGCTAAAGCGAAGGTGTATAGCAAATACGGCCGTGAAATATACGTTGTGGCCAAATCTGGTGGTGTGGAACCCGATGGTAACTTGTCGCTGCGTTCGCTGATAGATAAAGCTAAAAAAGATCAGGTGCCAAGCCATGTCATCGAAAAAGCACTAGATAAAGCCAAAGGCGGTGGTGGAGAAGACTATTCAACGGCGCGTTATGAAGGTTACGGCCCCGGCAGCTCTATGGTGATTGTAGATTGCCTTACCGACAACCCCAACCGTACTTTTGGTGACGTGCGTCTGTGCTTCACTAAGACCAAGAGCAAAATTGGCACCTCTGGCAGTGTAGCCCACATGTTTGATCACAGTGCTATTTTTGTATTTGCCGGTGATGACGAAGATGCTGTACTAGAAGCACTGATGGAAGCCGACGTAGATGTGACCGACGTTGAATGTGAAGATGGTATGGTTACGGTCTTCGCACCCAATACCGAGTACGGCAATACTAAACAAGCCCTGATTGAAGCCTTAGGCAACGACAAAGGTGAATTTGAATTTGAAGTGGATGAAATTCAATTCATCCCACAAAACACGAGCCCGGTTACCGGTGACGACGCAGTAATGTTTGAAACCTTTTTAGACTTGCTGACCGACCTTGATGACGTGCAAAACGTGTATCACAACGCCGAATTAGGCTAAGCCTTGTCCAATGCTGCCACCACCGCGCTTTGAGCGTGAATGGCGGTGGTGTCATAGAGCGGCACTGTTGTATCTCGCTGCTCTACCAGCAAGGTAATTTCTGTACACCCTAATATCACCGCCTGTGCGCCTTGATTAAATAGATCCTGAATAACCGCTAGGTACTTTTGCTTGGAGTCTTGGTTAATCTGCCCAAGGCACAACTCTTGGTAAATTACCTCATGCACCATGCTTTGCTGTTCTGCATTGGGCACCAACACTTCTATACCAAACTCTTGGGTCAACCGACCTTTATAAAAGTCTTGCTGCATGGTAAACGCCGTACCTAGCAGCCCGACCTTAGTGACGCCGTCTGCTAACAAATGCTTAGCTGTAGCATCGGCAATATGTACCATAGGAATGTTAACGGCTGCCTGCACCTCTGCCGCCACCTTGTGCATGGTGTTAGTACAAATCAAAAAAAGATCAGCGCCGCCAGCCTCCACTGCTTGGGCGGCTTTGGCTAAAATAACTGCTGTTTCAGCCCATTTACCTTGGTGCTGCAGCTGTTCTATATCATGGAAATCAACACTATATAGGCAGATTTTTGCACTGTGCAGCCCACCTAAGGCTTGCTTAACACCTTCGTTAATTTCACTGTAATAAAGGCTAGTAGATTCCCAGCTCATGCCGCCAATAAGGCCGATGGTTTTCATACTCTGGACCCCTCCCTACATTTGTTATTTCAACTCGGCTCGTAAAGCGCGCAAAACATCTTCCGTAGGCGGCAGCACACCACGCCAAAGGTTAAAGGACTGAGCCGCCTGCTCTACTAACATACCTAAGCCATCGTCTGCTGCGGCTGCGCCTTGGCCAAGAGCCCAAGCGTTAAATACGGTTGTTTGGGCGCTGTACATCATGTCGTAGCCGCGGCTAGTGTTGGTAAACAAGCCTGCCGGAAGTGGAGGAAGGTCGCCTGCGAGGCTCGCAGAGGTGCCATTGATGATCCAGTCGAATGGGCCTTGGAGTTGCGCCATAGGTACCGCTTCTATCGGACCTAAATCGGCAAATGAAGCGGCAAGATCTAAGGCTTTACTATGGGTTCGGTTGGCAATCACTACCTGCGCTGGCAACTGCGCCAAGATGGGTTGTAATACACCCCTTACCGCGCCACCGGCGCCCAAGACTAAGATTCGTTTAGTCTTTAGTTCTCCACCAAGGTTGTGGCAAATATCTCTTACTAAACCCATGCCGTCTGTGTTGTCGGCCACTAGCTGGGCTTGTTCATTGAGATAAAGGGTGTTGGCGGCTTCTGCCTTTTTTGCGGCTGGGCTAAGGATTTGCGCCATAGCAAAGGCCCGTTGCTTAAAAGGCACAGTAATATTAAGGCCTTTACCTCCGGATTGGAAAAACTCGGTAACGATGTCTTCAAATACATCTTCTGCCACTAGTTGTGCTTGGTAGTTAATGTGCTGGCCAGTGGCAGACGCAAAGGCCGTGTGAATGTTAGGCGACTTGCTTTGGTGAATGGGGTTACCAAACACGCGGTATTGATCTACAGCTGTATCAGTAGCCATGGGTTACTCCAACCAATCTTTTGCAGGCAGATAGTCTTTGCCGAGTATGGCTTCTTCTGAGTCTTCGGCGATTTGATAGTCGTAACTCCAGCGGACTTCGCTCGGTAATGACATGAGTATAGACTCAGTGCGGCCGCCTGTTTGCAAACCAAATAAAGTACCACGGTCATAAACCAAGTTAAATTCTACATAACGTCCACGGCGGTGTAGTTGGAAATCGCGCTGACGCTCGCCATAAGGCGTATCTTTACGACGTTCAATAATAGGGCCGTAAGCCTTAAGATAACTGTCCCCAACACTTTGCATAATGGCAAAGGCGGTATCGAAATCTGGATCGTTGAGGTCGTCAAAAAATAACCCGCCCACACCTCGAGCTTCTTCTCGGTGTGGTAGATAGAAGTATTCATCACACCAGTTTTTGAGCCGCGGATAGAGTGCTTCGCCAAACGGATCACATGCCGCTTTAGCCGTGGCATGCCAATGCTGGCAATCTTCTTGGTTACCATAATAGGGCGTAAGGTCATAACCCCCTCCAAACCACCATACTGGGTCTTCGCCGTCTTTTTCGGCCACAAAAAACCTTACATTTGCGTGAGAAGTCGGTGCATAAGGGTTGCGGGGATGTATGACCAAAGACACACCCATGGCTTGGAAGCTACGGCCTGCTAGGTCGGGCCGATGAGCTGTGGCAGATGACGGCATGGAATCGCCCATCACATGGGAAAAGTTTACGCCGCCCTTTTCAATCACCGTACCCCCCGCTAGCACACGGCTAATACCTCCACCGCCTGCTTCGCGCTGCCATTCGTCGGCAATAAATGGAGCTCCGCCATCCAACTCTTGAAGGGCTACGCAAATTTGCTCTTGCAGGCCTAGTAAGTATGTTTTCACTGCATTGATGTCGACGTTGGACACTGGGTATTCCTTAACTATTATGGTTACGCAGGACGAATGATTCGGCCTGATATTAAATCTTTCACTTGGCTTGGCTGTTTGCTTTGGCCTAATTGGCCATTCAACACATAGTCGAGCTGAGCGCCAAACCGTTGCTCTATATGCAACCGACTCATGGCGGGATTACGGCCCGCTACATTGGCTGAGGTAGAGACAATAGGCCCGCCAAAGCCGTCACACAACGCCTGCACCATTGGATGCGCTGAAACGCGTATCGCCACACTCCCATGTTGGCCTTTTATCCACGGCGGAACCCACGACTCTGGATCCGGCAATAACCATGTCGTGGGGCCAGGCCAGGTCTGGCGTAATTTTTCTATCTGTGAGCTCGACAGGTTTTCTATAAGTGGCTGAAATTGACTCCACTGCGAGGCTACCAATATTAAGCCTTTGTGCATGGGCCTTTTTTTAAGATTAAGAATCCGAGCCACGGCCTTATCATCCCAGGGATCGCAGCCTAAGCCCCAAACGGCTTCGGTTGGGTAGGCAATCACCCCTCCAAACTTTAGGTTTTGCGTCGCGCACTGTAAGTGCCAATAACTCGGTTGCATGGGTATCCCGTAATAACTTAAAACACTTTTTCATAACCCGCCCCGGTCACACGCACGAGGCCCAGCAACTCTAATTCGATGAGTTGAGCAGCCACAATATTATAGGGCTGCGCTAGCTGAGCACAAAGTATATCAACTGGCACGGGGTCATAGCTAAAAAGGCGCAACAAAATTTGTAATTCTTCTGCAAGGTCTGCGTCGCAGATAGCGTCAGTGGTTTTTATTTCATTGTCCGGCGGCTGATAACGCTCGACTAGCGACCTAAGCTGCGGCGCCAATTCGGTAATTATTTGCTGCGGCTGATCCACTAATATTGCGCCATCGCGAATCAGTTGATGGCAGCCTTGGGCTTGGTTATTGTGTACGCTAGAAGGCATAGCAAACACTTCTCTGCCCTGCTCCATGGCGGCTTTAGCGGTAATCAACGAGCCACTTCTTAAGGCCGCCTCGACCACTAACACCCCCAAGCTCAAACCACTGATAATGCCATTACGTGCGGGAAATCGGTAGGCCAACGGTTTGGCCATTAAAGGCCACGGCGATACCAATAACCCCCCTCCATCAACAATGCGCTGAGCTAAGGATTGATGCCTAGCTGGGTAGATTTTACCTAGTCCAGCACCCAACACTGCCATCGTATCTCCCTGTACATCTAAAGCGCCTTGATGACACGCTCCGTCAATGCCTAGGGCTAAGCCAGACACTATGGTTAGGCCACTGTTGGCAAGGTGACCTGCAAACTGCTTTGCCATGGCCATGGCACCGGCCGTTGCGGCGCGGGCCCCTACCATGGCTATGGCTGGCTCGTTAAGCAATTTAGTGCGCCCGCGCAACCACAAAAAAGCGGGTGAGTAGTGCATACACCTGAGGCTGTCTGGATAGTCTAGGTCGTCGAACAGTAACAACTGTGCTGGGTGTTGTTGCAGCCATAACAATTGTTTTTCCAAACTCTGCGGCAAAGGTTGCTGCGTGAGTTTCGTAAGTGCTTGTTGTTGCTGCGGGTTGAGTATTTGTTTTATTAGCGCAGTGTGCTGCTGCTCTAGTATGGTGGCCCCGTCGCCTAACTCCTGCGCCAACAGTCGGCTCTGTTTAAAACTCAGGTTTAGTTCTGTTAACGCTAACCATGCTAAGTGATGATCATCCATAATCATTGCCCTTCGGTATTGATACTACCTGCCATGTCTTTTAACAACTAACCGGCGACGGAACTCCATCCCTCCAAGCAGTTAGTGGTATAATTCTAGTCAATGAATCCGCTTTTTGCGTAAGCGGCTTATAAATCGCAATGTTTTACCCAACCGAACTGATATGACCATGGCTTTACTCTCTATTTTAGAATTCCCCGATCCACGCTTGCGCAAGATTGCCGTAGCAGTGGAAACGGTTTCAGACGACATTCGCAAGCTAACCCAAGACATGCTTGAAACCATGTATGCCGCTCCAGGCATTGGGTTAGCGGCATCACAGATCAATGTGCATCAACGTATTGTAGTCATTGATGTGAGCGAAGAAGGCGACGACCCGCGCGTGCTGATTAACCCCACTTGGAAACCTTTGTCGGACGAGAGGCATAAGTATCAAGAAGGTTGTTTGTCGGTGCCTGAGTTTTACGACGATGTAGAACGTCATAGCAAAATCCAGCTGAGCGCCCTCAACGAAAACGGCGAGTCTATATCTGAAGTGGCCGAAGGTTTGTTCGCTGTTTGTATTCAACACGAGCTAGACCACTTAAACGGTAAATTGTTTGTTGATTACTTGTCTCGCCTAAAGCGCGAGCGCATTCGTAAAAAGCTAGAAAAGAAACACCGTGATGATATCAAAGATGCCCTTTACGAAACCAAACTAAAAGCTCAAGAAAAAGCTCAGCTGGAAGCTAAAGCGTGAGCCAAACGGGGTTGAGGGTTATTTTTGCCGGCACACCAGATTTTGCAGCGCAACATTTACAAGCACTGCTCAACAGCCAGCACGAAGTCGTTGCGGTATATAGCCAACCAGACCGCCCCGCAGGCCGAGGCCGTAAGCTCACTGCCAGTCCAGTTAAAGAGCTCGCCCTTGAACATGACATTGTAATAGAACAACCCTTAAGCCTTAAAGATAGCCACGCCCAAGCGACCTTGGCCAGCTACCAGGCCGACATCATGGTGGTCGTGGCCTATGGTTTATTGTTACCGCAAGTGGCTTTAGACACGCCTCGCCTTGGCTGTATCAACGTACACGGCTCTTTGCTCCCGCGTTGGCGCGGCGCGGCGCCCATCCAACGGGCGATTTTGTCAGGTGAGGAACGCTCTGGTGTGACGGTAATGCAAATGACAGCAGGCCTAGACACTGGACCCATGTTACTCAAAGCTGAAATACCCATTGCAGACACCGACACGAGCGCTAGCCTGTATGAAAAACTCGCCATTTTAGGCTGTAATAGTTTGGTGGATGCGTTAGATCAACTACAAACTAACGGCCTAGCTGCTCAAGTTCAAGACGACGCTCAGGCTAACTACGCCGCCAAGCTAGTTAAGGCTGAAGGCGCCATTGATTGGCATCAAACGGCTCAGGATATAAGCCGCCAAGTGCGGGGCCTTAACCCGTGGCCCGTGGCTTACAGCGACTGGCAAGACCACCGTCTACGCATTTGGCTGGCCCATGCCATAGACACACAGAGCGACCAACCGCCAGGCACTTTATTGGGCCTGGATAAAACCGGACTAGAAGTCGCTTGTGGTAGTGGGCGCCTAAAAATAACCCAAATGCAGTGGCCTGGCAGTAAAGCCTTAAGCAACAACCAGCTCATCAACCTAAAACAAAAAATGAACCTAGGCCAAACTTTCACTAGCCTCAAGGCGGAATCTTAACCATGGCAAACCCACGCTTATTAGCCGCCCAAGCCCTCACCTCGGTGTTGTGCCACCAGGGGTCATTAGCTTCAAGCTTACCTAAAGCTCTAGAAGACGCCGAACATGGCGACCGAGCCCTAATACAACAACTATGCTATGGCACCTGTAGGCATTTTCCACAATTGGAACTGATTGCCGATCAGCTACTACACAAACCCATGAAACCCCAAGATCAGGACATTTACGCCCTCATCCTGATGGGTTTATATCAAATAAAAGCCATGCGTACACCAGACTATGCCGCCGTAGATGCCACCGTGCAGGCCGCTAAAGCCAGCGGCAAGCGTTGGGCCGACAAGCTCATTAATGGCGTATTACGCTCCTATATTCGTGGTGGCCCAGACCTAGAAGAAGTGTTGAATGAGCATGACGCCTATCGTCATAATCACCCTCAGTGGATGATTTCTAAACTCAGTAATCACTGGCCTGACCATTGGCAGGATATTTTAGCCGCCAACGACCCTCAAGGGGCCCTCACCTTACGCGTGAATACGCGCAAGGTGAGCCGTGACGACTATTTAATAGCCCTATCCGAGGCTGGCCACCCTGCCAATGCTTGCCAATATAGCCCAGTAGGCGTTCAACTAGACAAAGCCTGTGAAATTACCCAATTACCCGGTTTCGACGAAGGTTGGTTTAGCGTGCAAGACGAAGCACCACAACTTTGTGCAGAATTATTAGAACTAGAAGCAGGCCAGCGTGTGTTAGACGCATGTGCCGCTCCCGGTGGCAAAACCTGCCATTTATTAGAAGCCGAAGACGTCCAGGTTGTGGCAGTAGAATTAGAAGAGCGCCGTATTGGCCGTATGGAAGATAACCTGTTTCGCATGGATTTGCAGGCGCAAATCCTATGCGCCGACGCCAGTGAACCAAGCCAATGGTGGGACGGCGAAGCCTTTGACCGTATTCTGTTAGATGCCCCTTGTTCTGCTACGGGTGTTATTCGCCGCAACCCTGACATCAAAATGTTACGCAGCAACGAAGACATTTTAGAATTAGCGCAATTACAGCTCAAGCTGCTCACTAATCTTTGGCCTTTATTAAAGCCTGGCGGTTACCTGCTATACGCTACATGTTCTGTGCTACGCCAAGAAAATGACCGTCTTGTCGGTCGTTTTTTAAAGCAGCAATTAGACGCCCAACACTGTGCCATTGAGGCCGACTGGGGTATAGGTCTGGACGTAGGCCGTCAGCTGCTGCCTAACCCTGCGAGTCACGACGGTTTTTATTATGCCAAATTACAAAAACCGATTAACTAAATCCAATCACGGCCTGTTGATACAGCAGCTTTTTGTTCTGCTATGATAGTCGTAATAACCAGCTCTTGAGGCATTTTGCGCTAGTATGAAAATCATCATTCTTGGTGCCGGTCAGGTGGGCCGCACCCTTGCAGAAAACTTGGCTAACGAAGCCAATGATGTGACCATGGTGGACCAAGATGCGGGGCATCTCAAAGATCTACAAGATCGCCTCGACATACGTACCATACGTGGTCGGGCCTCATTACCCAACATTCTAGCCAGTGCCGGTGCCGAAGATGCCGACATGCTCGTAGCAGTAACTAACAGCGACGAGGTCAACATGGTGGCCTGCCAAATTGCCAAATCCATGTTCCAAACCCCAACTATTATCGCCCGTATTCGGGAACATCAATACCTCGTAGAAAGGGACACCTTATTTAAGGCAGAGCCTAGGGCTTTTCCTATCGACGTCATCATTAGTCCAGAAAAACTTGTGACCGCCCACGTTCAGCGTTTGATTGAAAACCCAACAGCCCTACAAGTGCTCGATTTTGCTAAAGGCCGAGTGCAATTGGTGGCCGTGAGCGCATGCCATGGAGGGCCTTTAGTGGGTAAACCGGTATCTGATCTGCGTCGCCACATGCCTAATGTAGATACCCGTGTAGCAGCTATCTTCCGCAACAACCGTGCCATTGTGCCGTCGGGACAAACCCACATACATGTAGACGACGAAGTATTTTTTATTGCCGCTAAACCCGATATCAGCAAAGTCATGAGCGAGTTGAGGCGCCTAGAAAAACCCTATAAACGGATCATGATTGCTGGTGGTGGTAATATTGGCGCTCGGCTGGCGCGCAATTTACGTAAAGATTTTCGAGTTAAAATTATCGAACGTGGCTTACAACGCTGTGAACAACTAGCCGACTCGCTTGATGATGTAATCATTCTCCACGGCAGTGCCTCAGATAAAGAACTGCTCACTGAAGAGAACATTGAGTCCACCGACGTATTTTGTGCCCTAACCAACGACGACGAAGCCAACATCATGGCCTCCATGCTCGCCAAACGGTTAGGCGTACGGACCGTAATGACCCTTATTAGCAACCCTGCCTATATTGACCTGGTCGAAGATGGGTCGATCGACATTGCAATTTCGCCACAGCAAACCACTATTAGTAGCCTCCTGACCCACGTACGTCGAGGCGACATCGTCAATGTTCACTCCTTACGCCGTGGTGCCGCTGAAGCGATTGAAGTGGTAGCCCATGGAGACACTAAAACCTCCAAAGTGGTTGGCCGCACCATTGAGGAAATTGGTTTGCCCGAAGGTACCAGCGTGGGCGCCATTGTTCGCGGCGACCAAGTGATCATTGCCCACCATGACACGGTGATCGAGAATAATGACCATTGCATACTATTTTTGACAGATAGGCACATGATTCACACTGTTGAGCGCTTGTTTGCCGTTACTCTAGGGTTCTTTTAGGCCTAACTATGCACTTTAAAGTGACCTTAAAAATAATCGGCATGTTATTGATGGCATTTAGTGCGTCAATGCTACCGTCTTTAGTGATTTCCCTAAGCTTAAATGATGGTGCTCATTGGTCTTTTGGGTACGCGTTTTGTATTACTTTCATGGCTGGATTTTTAATATGGCTACCCTTTTCAAACCATAATAAGGAACTGCGTACGCGCGACGGCTTCGTCATTGTAGTGATGTTCTGGACCATCCTTGGGTTGTTTGGTGCCTTACCTTTCTATTTTTCCACTCCTTTATCCACTATTAACCCGGCTTGGAGTTATGTGGATTCCTTGTTTGAGTCACTCTCAGGGCTAACCACGACCGGTGCTACTGTGATCGTGCACCTAGACGCATTGCCTAAGTCGTTGCTGTTTTATCGCCAGTTCCTGCAATGGTTTGGTGGCATGGGTATCATCGTTTTGGCAGTGGCCATCTTACCGATGCTAGGTATCGGTGGTATGCAGTTGTATCGCGCCGAGACCCCGGGCCCAGTGAAAGACTCCAAATTAACGCCCCGAATCACAGAGACCGCTAAACAACTTTGGTATATCTACCTCACCCTAACTGTCACTTGTGCGACTGCATATTGGTTGGCCGGCATGACTTTGTTTGATGCCAT